>JANPIJ010000324.1:0-2610 GCA_031424955.1 Ferruginibacter sp.
CCCTTTGTGCCTTTGTGTCTTTGTGGCTATATTTTTTACTGCGAAGCAGGAAAATAAACCCTTCGGGTTTTCATTATTTTACCACTAAGGCACAAAGGCACAAAGGAAAATGGTAAACCATTTTATTAGAAATCAGTCAGCTTGCTAAAACAAAAAATAGCAGTAAAAGTCAGACTTTAAAAGTCATTCGAAGAATGACCCTTCGTGTCTTCGTGTCTTTGTGGCTATATCTTTTACTGCGAAGCAGGAAAATAAACCCTTCGGGTTTTCATTATTTTACCACTAAGGCACAAAGGCACAAAGGAAAATGGTAAACCATTTTAATGGAATAAATCACTCCACTAAACCACAAACCTTTTTATTCCATCTCGGATAAGTGGTACATTGAAATTTATTAAATATCCTAACCTCAATTTTGTTAGTTTAAGGTGGCTGATGATCTGGGCTTTCCACAATCCATTGACCAATTCAACAGATTTTAATTCACAAATTACTAATTCATCAACCAATACATCCATTACCAATCCTTCATTAAGTTTCTGTCCGTCATAAAATATGGGAAGTTCACATTGGCGTTTATAAGGTATTCCTTTCTTTTGGAGTTCATAGCAAAAACAAGCTTCATAAATTTTCTCAAGTAATCCAGGGCCTAATTCTTTATGAACTTTATATGCGGCATCCACTATCTCTCTTCCTAATCTCTCTTCTTGTTCAGATAATGGTGGATACATAAAAAAACGTTTCTACCACTAAGGCACTAAGAACACTAAGGAAGTAATTCGAAGAATTACCCTTCGTGCCTTTGTGTCTTTGTGGCTATACTTTTTCACGCAGTGAAAAATCAAACTTGCTTCGTGGTATTTATTTCCCTTTTTCTACCACTTTTATCGTAACACCAGATCATCAAAAATATCGCCCCATACGCAGCAATATTAAACCAGTCATGATTATCCCATCCAAAAGGGAACTGCCATTTTTTGCTGCTGCTCAACAGGGTTAGACTGATCCGTATCGCATTAATAACATAAAGCAATAGCGTGCCGCCCACCATCCAGGCAAGTTTCTTTTTCCAGCTTCCGTTGTTGGCAAAAACAAATGCGAGCCAAAAACTGGTAACCCCATATCCCAGGCAACTATATACCAGATTTACACCACCACCACCCACCAGCCTCAATTGTGTAGCAGTGGCCTGGTAAGCTTCATATCCAAACAAGGATAAAAATACTTTTGAGGAATAAAATAAACTATTCCTTAGCGCAGGTATAAAATTCAGATACCTATCTACAAATGGAATATATTTCCCTTCGGAAGCACTCAGGCCAATGATTGCTTCCGTTCCATAAAATAACATACAAAATGCTCCAAGGAATTTAAGGAGATAGATCAAGATGCGTTTGTTGAGGAAAGATTTCAGACTGATTATTTGTTACTGATTAATAATTACGAACTATAAGGGGTTATCTGAAATAATTGTTTGATTAAAGCTGCAAAAGCTTTTTTAGATTTTCATTCAATATTGCTACTTCCATTTGCCGGAGTTCTCCTAATTTTCCTAAGGCTAAAGTTTTATCTACGGTAGCAATTTTGGATAAACGGATGAGCGATGGCTTTTTGATACCATTAAAAGCTGAAGGCAATATTTCAATATCAGTAGCTTCTTTCCACTTAAGTTGTGCAGTAATAAAACAGAGTGTAAGGTCATAATCAGATACAATAAGTACAACAGCAGGCCTGAGTTTGTTACCGGATAGATCCGTAAAAGGGAAAGGAATAAGAATAATATCTCCTTTAATCATTGTATCGCTCTTTCAGGTCTTTCACATTATAAAGTTCTTCTTCCTCATGCAAATAATTAAACACTTCACTGTCACTTACAAGATTTTGAATGTTTTCTGTGAGCAACTGCTCTTCATATTTTTTGATAACAAAATCTGCAAAATCTGATATTTCAGAAGCCTTGTTGGTTGGAAGCAGATTAATTACTTCTACAGTACGGTTTATTATAGCCTGTCTTTTCATTGCTATATGGTTTAATAAATCAAATTTACTGAATTTTAGTGATTTCCCATATTACCTGTTTCTTTCAAACAGTAACGTATCAAGCTTAAAAAAATCGTTTTTCAAAAGGAAACTCACCCATAAGTTAGTGTCTAATATTATGCGGTTTACCTTATTTCGCATATCGTTTTGTTCTTACCAATTAAAATTCTTTGGTAATCACATCTAAAGAAGGTGCAGATTTATTTTTAGTTCGAAGTTTCTTTAGAACAACTGAAAATCCGGTTTTAGAAACATCCTGAATACTAATAAGCTTCAAATCCGCCAGGTCATTCAGTAGTTTTCTTGCTTTAGGATCTATTATATTCACTTTTAACGTATTCATACCTCTAATATAAAGAAATAAGCCTTTCCTAAATCAGTTTGTTGTCCTTTGATAAATCTAGATCTTGTCTTCGTAAAGTCACTTCAATTTGATAGTATCATAAGATAGTATCAAAGGCAAATCAATTTGGCAAACAGGGTCTGCTATTTTTGATAAGTAAGGGGGTTTTGCACCTCAGGGCAAGGCTAAGGTTAAGCCCCCCCGCCTGCCCGTGCCGGTACGGACGG
>JANPIJ010000325.1:0-24321 GCA_031424955.1 Ferruginibacter sp.
GATTCTCGCCGGGACCACCAAAAACACTTCAGATGTTTTATGCTTATGTTTTAAAAAGTATAAATCACGATTATTATTACAAAGGCCATTGTGAAAACCTGGACAAAAGACTTGCTGAGCATAATTCCGGGAAAACTGAATCTATAAGGCCCTATATCCCCTTTAAAATTGTCTATACCGAAACATTTGATTTGAGAAGCGAAGCTATTACCCGTGAAAAATATTTTAAGTCTTCCGCTGGCAGACGGTATTTAAAAAAAATGATTCCTTTGTTCAATACCCAGCCGTCTGAAGACTGTTCGGATGGAGAAAGAAAAGAAGTTTCCTAAACTTTAGATGTTGGTTCCCTGCCCGACTGCGTCATTCAGGCGGGGATTCTCGCCGGGACCACCTCTACAAAATATAAATGCCCTCCAATCAACATGTTTGGCGGGCATTTATATTTTTAAATGATTTACGGTGAAATGCAATCAATAAAATATCCGGTAAATTACAATTTTACTGCTGCCCCCGTTACAGCAGATTTATAAATCGCCTGTACAATTTTAATATCCCTTAATCCTTCTTCACCGGGCACCTGCATGGGCTTTCCCGCTTTAATGGAGAGGGCATCATCATCCATTTGGTTTGCCTGTTGCCAGTGCAACTTGTAAGGAAAATTAATTTCGCCAAGCGGGCTACGGCCTTTTACTCCGTCATATGCGGAATAGGGCGCCATATTGATGTTTCCTTTTTCGCAGGTAATGTCAAGGAAATTCACGTTTTCACCAAAGCTGGTTTTAATATCTGCAATTACTCCTCCGGGGAATTCCAGTGTTGCGATGGTGGTTTCATCCAGTCCGTTGGTATAAATTTCGGGGCGGGTGGTAGAAGTTTTGGCTGAGAGGATACTGACAGGTTCCATTCCGGTACCTAGCCTGGCTCCCTGTATGGGGTATACACCCATATCGTACAGTACACCACCGCCCAGTGCTTTTGTTTGTTTCCAGTGGTTGGTGCGGTTATCGCGGTAGCCCGCTGCACAGTTTAATTTTTTAACCTTGCCCAGTAATTGTTGATTTATTATGCGCCGGTACTCCTGTGTATTGGGTTCGTGTTGAAGCCGGTAACCGATTGCCAGTGAGCGCTTGTTTTTTTTGCAGGCATCAATCATTTCCACGCATTCCTCCGGTGTCATGGCCATTGGTTTTTCGCACCACACATGTTTGCCTGCATTGGCCGCCCTTACCACATATTCTTTGTGCATAGACGGAGGAAGTACTACATACACCACATCGATGTCGGGATTATTGGCGATCTGATCAAAGTTTTGATAATTGTAAATATTCTTTTCCGGGATATTGTACTTCGCTTTCCACGCTTCTGCTTTGGAAGGCGTACCGGTAACGATACCTGCCAGGTAACAGTTTTTGGTTTGCTGCAGGGCCGGTGCCAGCAAATCGGTACTGTAATATCCCAGTCCTACCAATGCTATTCCCAGTTTGTCCTTAGCCGGACGGGCAATTGAAAACAAGCTTTGGGGAGTGTAGAGGATGGCTGCTCCACCCAATGCAATACTTTTAATAACTTTTCGGCGTGATATTTTATTCATTGTCCGGGTTTTGAAATGTTATGGCAAAATTTAAAATTCTTTATTGCGGAAACCTGCAGGGAAAACAAGTTAATAAAAATTAGCGGATTTTCTGCAGTTATAGGCCGCGGCCTGTTCCTGTAAGGCCTGCACCCTAAACAACATCCTTTTGAAAAGATGTAATAGAAGCATCAATACAAAAGTTAGTCACCGCAATTATAGCCACCCACTTCATTTTTACGGCTTTAAAAATATTGGGAAATGGCAGATTTTATTTTGATCCTTTTACAATCCTCCTCGGAGATAGGCTTTTCAACAACATCCATTACCATGCTGTACAATTTTGCTTTTTCACGGTCTGCCCTGTCCACGGATGAAGTTACCATTACAATATGAACCTGGCTGCTGTAGTTTTTGTCCTCCAATGCATCCATTAATTCCCAGCCATTCATCTCGGGCATATTGATGTCCAGTAGTATTAAATAGATATCGGTATTGTTAGAGTGCTCATTCAGGTAGGTGAATGCCTCTTCTCCATTACTAAAACTAAGGGGATCTTTGGATAACCCGCTGTGTGAAACCATTACTCTGTGAAAAAAACGAACTGCTTTATCATCATCAACAATTAATACTGTTACACTCATTGGGTATTTATTTTTTCTGATTTTTCTACTATCTCCCGGATAATGCCATCCAATTCGAGGGCAGCATCCAACACGTATTGCAAAAGGTCGTTTTTATCTATTTCAACGTTCTGATTGGTATTAATCAAATTGATAAAACCCATCATCCTTGCTAAGGGCGCCCTCACCACATGCGATTGCATCCATGCAATTTCTTTCAATTGCAGGTTTTGATTTTCAATAGCTTTAATATGGGTTTTCTGTTCCGTAATATCTCTTTCAATAAAAACCCAATGCGTAAAGCTACCATCGGCATCGGCAATAGGTGTTACTGAAAAGTGAAGCCAAAATTCTTCACCGGTTTTCCTGTAGCAAATCATTTCCACCTGGCAGGGCTCATTTTCCTCAAACGCAATTCGTAACCGATCCAGTTCTGCCTTATCGGTTTTTGCTCCCTGTAAAATGCCCGGCCATTTACCAATTACTTCCGTACTGGCATAGCCCGACATTTTTGTAAATGCTTCATTTACGTATACTGTTTTTAGCGAGGCTGCATTTACCGGGTCAACTTCTGCAATTAAAACGGCATCTGTTATATTGGTAATGACTGATTCCAGTAGTTTTAACCTTAAATCTTCTCTCTTCTTTTTCGTAATGTCTTTCATAGCACCAATCATCCGGATAGCCTTTCCCTCCTCGTTCCTGATAATAATGGCATTGTCCTGTACAAACGCATACTCGCCATTGGCCTTTAAATACTTGTATTCATCGCTCCAGTTGCTGCCGGTTCCATTGATTTCATTTTCGATGCTGCTAACTACCCGTTCAATATCTTCCGTACTGATATAGGCAGTATTTAAATTCCTGTTTATTTCATTCAGTCCGCAGGTATGCCCAAATATTTTTTCAAAGCCCTTACCGCAAAAAGTTGAATTGTTTATAATATCCCAGTCCCAGATGGCTTCAGATGTTGCCTTGGTTACAAATTCGTATCGCTCCAGCAACAATAGTTTCTCCGCATTTGTCTGTTGATTTTCATTTTCAATTCTGCATTTTTCCAATGCATTTTGAATGGCGGATGGAAGCCTTTGCAGCCGGTCTTTCAAAATATAATCATCAGCGCCGTCTTTGATGCATTGTACTGCAAAATCTTCAGAAATGGTACCGGTGATGAGAATAAAGGGTGCGCTGCGCTGCAAAGTTTTAAGATGGCCTTTATATATCTTTAAGGCTTCAGCGGAATTAAACTTCGGCATGGAATGATCAGAAAGCACCAGGTCGGGATTAAAATCACGGATACCATTTATAAAGCTGGTTTTGGTATCTACCACCAGCGAGGTAAAATCAATTCCACCGTGTTTCAATTCCCGTTGTATAAGATCAGCATCATCGGGTGAATCTTCCAGCAATAATATTTTTAACTGATTATCCTTCATAATAAATGGCACAGTAATATCTGGCTTTTTTTCCGGAAATTATAAATTTTTTGATCCATCTTTTTACCTTAATTAACTGTGGAAGTTTTCATAAAGGGAACACTACCGTTAGTGTACATCCTTTACCAGGCTTCGAATCGAGCAGCATCTTACCATTATGGATTTCTGCTCTTGTATTGATGTTTTGTAAACCCAGGCCCTTGGTTGTTTTTGAAGTATCAAACCCCACCCCATCATCTTTGACAATTAATTCAAGTGCGTCACCTGTTTGGTCCAGGGTGATATAAACATTTTGGGCCTTTGAATATTTGATGATATTATTCAGTTGCTCCTGTACAATGCGGTAAATAGTTAATTGTAATTTATCGTTTGTTACCTCGTCATTGAAACTTTTCCATTCTGTAATAATATTCATTCCTTTTTGCTGCTGCCTGAATTCAATCCAGTTATTCAGGGAATCAATTAATCCAATCTCCTGGAAAGTGGGCGGCATGATTACCTGCGATAATTTTTTTATTTCATCTATCGCCATCAAAATATACTTCTTGCTGTTTTGCATAAAAACCATTCGCTTATCCGCTTCACTGATAGCACAATCGATGTAAAGATTGGAGGCTGCTAAAATCTGGTTGATGTTTTCAAGCAGTTCATTGGCCATCTGGCTTCTTTCCGTTTCCTGTGCCACTAAAACTGCGTTTGTTTTTTCTTTAATATCCAGCGCCTTTTGATTTTCCAGGCTAATTTCCGATTCAATTTTTTCAATGGCATTAATGATCGCCTGGGGTAATTTCTCGAGGTTGTCTTTTAGAATATAATCATTTGCCCCGGCCTTTATAACAGATACCGCATATTCCTCGGAAATGGTTGCTGTAACCAGGATGAAGGGTATTTTTATACCACTTTGCAAAAATATATGCAGTGCATCGCTGGAGTTAAAGGAAGGCAGGGTATGATCGGAAAGTATAACGTCCGGTGCAAATTCAATGAGCGATTCCACGTATGCCTCCTTATTATCCACCACTTTTATATCAGCCTCAATTTTGTTCTTTTTCAGTAACCTTTTAACAAGATCGGCATCAAATTCAACGTCTTCGAGGTGTAATATTTTTATTTTTTTGTTCATAATCTGTTTAGTTGAGGTACGGTATTAATCTACCGGGGGATGATTGAGTAACAACCAGTAAAATCCGATTTGAGTAACCGCTTTGGAAAAGTTTTCAAATTCCACCGGTTTAACAATATAGCTATTTACGCCAAGGCGGTAGCATTCCTTCACATCCGGGTGTTCTTTTGAAGACGTAAGTACTACCACTGGTAAATGTTTTGTCAATTCTTCACTTTTAATTTTTTTCAACACATCTATTCCGCTCATACCAGGCATCTTTAAATCAAGTAAAATCAACCTCGTATGTTTAATGGATTCGTTTCCTGCATATTGACCAGTTGAGAACAGGAAATCAATTGCTTCTTTGCCGTCTTTTATATGCACCAGGTGATTGATCATTTTATTTTTCTTTAAAGCCCGGATGGTAAGTTCGGCATCGCTCATATCGTCTTCAATCAAAATAATTTCAAGGGTTTGGATTTTGTCCATCATTTTTCAATTTATTGTTTATTGCAGCGTAAAATAAAAAGTTGCTCCTTCATTCACCACAGATTCTGCCCATACCTCGCCTCCATGTTTTAAAATAATTCTTTGTACGATGGCCAATCCTACCCCGGTTCCTTCAAATTCATCCTGCCGGTGAAAACGCTGAAAAACGCCAAATAGTTTTTCATAGTAAGTCATATCGAAACCTGCTCCGTTATCCTTTACATACCAGGTAGTACCCTTTTCTGTTTCCATTACACCCACTTCCACTGAGGGATTTTCTTTTTTGGAGGAGTATTTGGTAGCGTTCAGCAACAGATTTTGAAAAACCAGCCGGATTGTCACTTCATCAGCAATTGCCGTACCTAAATTACCCAATGTAATATTCTGGTGGTATTTATCAGACTGGCTCAATTCATGGATTACCTCTTCCACAATTTTCCCCATATCGATGGTTGTTTTATTCAATGTCTTTTTTCCTAATCTTGAAAATTCAAGCAGGTCATCAATTAACCTGCTCATTTTCTTTGCATTGAACATTACCCTTCCAAGTAACCTGACACCTTCTTCATCCAGTTTATCTTTGTAATCTTCCTGCAATATCTGCGAATAGCCATTGATAGCCCTTAACGGAGCCCTGAGATCGTGGGATACGGAATAGGAAAATGATTCCAGTTCTTTGTTTGCTGAATAAAGCTCTCTTGTTCTGGATAATACCCTTTGCTCCAGGGCATTGTTTAATTCACGTATCTCCGCTTCCGCCTGTTTCAGTTTGGTAATATCAATTACAGTTCCCAATATTTTTGTCGGCTTTTTTATTTGATCCTTAATTACTTTGCCGGTTATCAGAATCCAGCGTATGCTTTGATCCGGCCAGGTAATTCTTGTTTCTACCATCAAGGAATTGGTAATTAATGCTGCTTCAAAAGAATCTTTTACTTTGGCGATATCTTCGGGGTGCACATGGGTAAAAAGATCCCTGGTTCCCCAGGAAGGCATCAATTCATCATGCCCAAATATCTGGTCGTGATTTAAATTCCGAACCGTGCTATCGTGGGTAACGTCCAGTTCCCAAATTCCGATATGCCCTGCTTCCAATGCAAAATCGAGTCGTTCCTCCGCTTTTTTTCTTTCTGTAATGTCAATGCTAAGTACCAGCCGGGCTTTTTTCGGGCCAATGTTCATTTCATGCGAATTCACTTCAACGAATATGACAGAGCCATCTTTCTTAAGATGTTTCCAGGTGCCTGCTCTCAGCATTCCATTGGAAGGAGAATGATTAAAATTAAGAAAACGTTCTTTTTCATCGGCGGGCCGAATGTCAAAAGCCGACATGGTAAGGAATTCCTCCCTCGAATATCCATAATGAATACAGGCTGCTTCGTTCACATCAACAAATCGCAACGAAGGCAAATCAAGCACCCACATCGGCATGGGGCTGTTTTCGAACAATTTCCGGTATTTTTTTTCACTGAGTTGTAATTCTTTGGTTCTTTCCAATACCTTTTGTTCCAGTAATGCATTTAATTCTCTTATCTGTTCTTCCGCTTTTTTCTTTTCTGTATGATCACGGGTTATTTTGGAATAACCGATGATTGTGCCATCCCGTTTCAAAGAGGTCATAACTACATTTGCCCAAAACAGGGTGCCATCTTTTTTTACCCTCCACCCTTCGTTTTCGTGGCGGCCATCCCTTTTGGCTATTTCCAGTTCCTGCATCGGGAAATTAATATCGTTATCTGCTTTTGTGTAAAAAACCGAAAAATGCTTTCCACTGATTTCACGTTCCGTATATCCGCTAATTCTTTGGGCACCCTCATTCCAGCTACTGATATTTCCTTCCGGCGAAAGCATGATAATGGCATAATCATATACTTCTGTCGTCAAAAGCCGGTATCGCTCTTCGCTTTCCCTTAATGCTTTCTGGGCCTTTAGTTTATCAGTAGCATCTCTTACAAAACCTATAAACAGATAATCATCTTTTATTGCAATAGGAGATACCGTAAATTCAACCTGTATCACTGATTTGTTTTTGTGCAGCACAGCCTGCATCATTGTTCCGTTTAATACAGGGCTTACCCCGGTTTTTAAAAAACTCTTCATTTCAGAAAGGTACACGTGGCGAAGTTCTTCCGGCATGATCACGTCATTCAATACTTTCCCCAATATTTCTTCTTCGGTGTAACCAAATATTTTTTCAGCAGCCGGGTTCCATTTTATTACATTTCCTTTACTGGTGATCACTACTACCGCATCAGGGGCATTCCTATAAATCGTTTGTAATTCCTGTTCACTGGCCCTCAATTCATTTTCTATCTTTTTCCGGTTTTCAATTTCATTTTCCAGTGTTTTTTTTGATTGTAGCGAAAACGCTACCGGTAAATACCGAATGATATAAAAGACGGTCATCCAGCTAATAATACCCGTGCCAAAACGAACCAGTGCATTGAGTCGGTATAAAGGAAACCAAAAGGATACAGCATCTAAAAAATGGGTGGCGCCACAGGCAAGGATAAATGCAGCGAAGAGAAAATATAATTTTATAAACTCCGCATCACTTTTACGGGTTATATATCGGATGATGATTAATGGAATGGTGAAATACGCCGACCATATCAGCAGGTCGCTGATAATGTACAACCAGCCATGAAATTCACTCCACTTACCACAATGCCAGCGGGGAGGCCAGTCGCCATAATCAAAAAGTTTTTCGAAAAATTCGAGTAGTTGATTCATGGGTATTTTTTATACTTACAAAACCAGGTTGATTCAAATGTTTTTACAGCCATTTTCCGGTGTCATAAAAACTGTGTCAAAAAACTGCCCCCGATCAAAACTACCATGATCAAAACTCATCATCAATTAAAGTAAGTTGGCGGTAATGGCAGAATTTAGAAAAACAGGGATTTTGCTATTTTACGATTTGATAATACCTGTACGATGTTTGTTTTATAAAAATAAGACAGAATGAGGGGAAATCTGGCATAAACGCCATTAATATTTGAAGCACTTGCATTAGGGAATAAAAACTGCGGAAATTACGGTGTATTAAGCTTGTTATGGTAACTGATTTGAGAAATGACTGGTCGCAATACCGGTATAAGCTTTCTTCATTTCTTCAAATATAATGGTAATATCATTGTCATTGCTACGCCAGTTTACAAACGCCGCCCTTATGCCACTAATTCCGTTATAAAGCGTGGGAGTCATAAATACTTTGCCGCTATTGTTGAGTGTTTTTAAAAATAATTGTACGGCCGCAGGAGTATGCTTCCCTGGCGTTAACGTAAAACAAACATTGTTTAGCCGAACCGGGGCCAGTAATTCAAATGTTTCGCTCTGCTTAATGAGCGTGCCCAACTGGTTGGCCAGTGCAATACTGTTTTCTACAATTTCGGAATACCCGTTTTTGCCATAGGCCACTAAACTAAACCAGGCAGGAAGTGCCCTTAATCTTCTTGAATTTTCAGGTAAAAAATTTAGATAAGAAAAGTTTGCCAGCGGATCGCCCAGGTACGGCGCATTGGAATTCTGGAAAGTGGAAACCTGTAAATGACGATGTGTTTCTTTTACTAAAAAAATGGCACTGTCGTAAGGAACATTGAGCCACTTATGGCAATCAACCGTTATACTATCTGCGCTTTCCCATCCTGTTAAAAGCGATGCATGCTTTTGCGAGCAGGCAGCAAAGGCACCAAAAGCGGCATCTACATGCCACCAGAATTTGTATTTTTCTTTCAGGAATGCAATGGCCTGCATGTCATCAAAGTCAACTGTATTTACAGTTCCCCCGCTTGAAATGATAATACTGTTTTCATTACCGGGCTGCGATAAATGATATTCGAGATCGGCAATATCCATTGCTTCCCGGTTGCCTTCTAATTCCTTTACTTTAGTGAAATTGTTGCTGCCAATGCCCAGCATAGCCAATGATTTAATAGAAGAGGAGTGCGGTGTGGCGGTAAATATGTTGAAGGATTTCCCCATCCCGTCCCGGGCGATATCGATGCCTTGTTGTACGCCGGCCCATTGCCTGGCAACACCAAGACAGGTAAAATTAGACATAGTAGCACCTGTTACAAATCCACCCGTAAATGTTTTTGGAAGTTGTAATAACTGTAGCAGCATATCAACTGTTTCGATTTCGACAATGGCCGAAATATCACCTTGCCCTTTTACGCTTTGCGTATTTTGATCAAAAACGGAGGTAAGCCAATCACCCATTATAGAAGCAGGTGTTGATCCGCCGGTAACAAAGCCAAGATACCTTGGGCCAGATGAAGCAACCATCAGATCGCGGAACCGGGCATTAAAAAAATCCAGTGTTTTAGTACCCCCGATTCCATCTGTTGGCAGGGTTGGTTTTTCAATACTTATTGAATAGTTGGACGTGGTTGGAACATTTTCGATATTGTTTAAATATGCTACACTTTGCTGCTGCACTTTTTCCAGCAAGGCTCCTAAATTCCCGAGGTCTTGTTGTAATTGAAAGTTCATTGGGTATTATTTTTATGCGGTTATAATTTGGATTAAAATTAATTGATTGGCGGCATGCATTTGATAGATTACGAACATGGTTTCAAAAACTTTTGTTTTGCCCGGCTGTATTTCATTCATGTTTGATTTTTGGCGCACCCAAATACACTGCTTTTATTTTACCTAAATTTGAAAATTCATAACTCAACCTGCAACCTTGAACAAGATCCTGATAATAGATGATGAAGAAAAATTGCGTTCTCTCTTAAGCCGTATTATCAGCCTGGAGGGCTTTAAAGTAATAGAAGCCGGCACAATAAAAGCAGGAACAAAAATACTGGAGAAAGAGGAGATAGAGGTGGTATTGTGTGATGTAAAACTACCGGATGGAAATGGGGTTGATTTTGTAAGGTGGGTGAAGCCGGCTTATCCATTGATGGAGATCATTTTGTTAACGGCTTACGGCAATATTGGGGACGGTGTACAGGCCATGAAAAATGGGGCCTTTGATTATATAACAAAGGGCGATGACAATGATAAAATAATTCCACTGCTAAACCGGGCAATGGAAAAAGTACAGATGCAAAAGCGCATCAGCCAGCTGGAAGAGCAGGTTGGCAAGCGGTACAGTTTCGAGAGTATACTTGGTAAATCAGCTGTGATACTGGATGCAGTTGCTATGGCTAAAAAAGTAGCGCCAACCAATGCTACCGTTTTGTTATTGGGTGAAACCGGCACAGGTAAGGAAGTATTTGCACAAGCCATTCACTACAACAGCAAAAGAGTGGGCCATCCATTTATGGCGCTTAATTGCAGCGCCTTTGGAAAAGACCTGCTGGAAAGTGAAATATTCGGTCATAAGGCCGGGGCATTCACCGGGGCAATAAAAGATAAAAAGGGACTGATTGAAGAAGCTACATCCGGGACGCTATTTTTAGACGAGATTGGTGAAATGCATTTTGACCTGCAGGCGAAATTGTTGCGGGTGTTGGAAACCAGTGAATTCATAAAAGTGGGCGATACCAAACCTACCAAAGTAGATGTAAGAATCATTGCCGCTACCAACCGCAACCTGCAACAGGAAGTAGCGGAAGGAAAATTCAGGGAAGACCTGTTTTACCGCATCAATGTGTTTACGATTTCGCTACCAACTTTAAGAGATAGAAAAAATGATATACCAGTACTGGCTGACTATTTCTTAAAACTCTTTGCACAAAAAGCGAATACAAAGATTGATAGTATGAGCAAAGATTTCCTGGAACGACTACAGCAACATGAGTGGAAAGGAAATATCCGTGAATTGAAAAATGTGATTGAAAGAGCCGTCATTTTATCGGCGGGCAACGAACTAACGGTTGAAAATTTACCGATGGATATGCAGCGGGTGCGGTATGGTCAACAATCATTGTCCGCATTTGACCTCGCCAGCGTAGAAAAATTACATATACAGCGGGTATTGATTCATACCAAAGGCAATAAAACTGAAACAGCCAAATTATTGAATATCGGGTTAACCACGTTGTACCGGAAGATTGAAGAATATGGACTGGGGGGCGGGTAGTAAATGGTGAGGATGTTTAAAAATAGCACCTCTACAAATTTATTTTGAGATCGGATTTTACCATGGTCGTTGTAGGACCAGGCCGCGGCCTGATCCTACAGGGTACTGGATTTTAAAAAGGAGTACCAAAAATTGGTTAATTGTAAAACATCTGTAAAATATAATATGTCTTCTCTCCAGCTTCTCCTCCCCGTTGGCCTTTTCAACGGAAGGGACTCTGCGGCAGCATGGTGTAGCGAATAACAAAAGCCACTACAGTCTATAAATACTCTTGTAATAGGTTAAAGCCTGCTACCGCAACGTCCTTTTTTGTTGCAAATGCCAACAAAAAAGAGACATTGCGGGGAAGCGAAGGAAGGGAACAATTCAGAAAAGATATTCGCACGTAGGAACGCAACACCCCAAAATGATAAAAGCCCTTCCAAAACGGAAGGGTTTTTTGTTACTCCAAAATCCCGGAAAATTTGTTCCTTAAATGCAAAGGCCTGCCCATGGCTCATGTCTGCATCAACTATTAAAAAATCTACAACCCGGTATATGGTTTGGCATCTCCCTCAAAATTGAAATCATGAAAGCAACAGATAGCAATGGGCTGGGTTACCGGCTCAGGTTACACATCATTTTTCCGGTAGTATATATTTTAATACTTACCGTTTCCCTGGTCATTCGGTGGGTTCATTAACCGGCGTTGCCTAATTCAAATCGGAAGGATAGATTATTTTTTCATTCATTAAACTATAAACACCATGATGACCATTCTTTTAGTAATTGCCGGGCTCGCATGCTTTGCGCTATTTTTTAAATCAATCGATTTTTTTGAAAAAATTTAGCCACTCCATTCATTAAAAATCAAAATTTAGCCACCATGTTTTTAACACTCTTTATTCTTTCAATCCTGGTATTTGTATACCTCCTGTATGTTTTATTGAAACCAGAAAAATTTTAAACCTTTAAACAAGCAATCTAATGAATACAGAATTAACCGGTGTGGTGGTAACCTTTCTACTAACCCTGGTGTTGGCCTTTCCGCTGGGAAAATACATCGCCAAAGTATTTGCAGGAGAAAAAACCATTACCGACTTCATTAATCCTTTTGAACGATTCATTTTCCGCATTTCCGGCATTAACGCCAGCAAGGGGATGAACTGGAAAGAATTTTTAACCGCCATGTTAGCCATTAACTCGCTATGGTTCATTTATGCGTTTTTCCTGTTGTTAACACAGGGAAGCCTTCCATTAAACCCGGATGGTAATCCCAATATGACGCCGGACCTCAGTTTCAATACTGCCATCAGTTTTTTGGTTAACTGCAACCTTCAGCATTACCCGGGCGAAAGCGGGTTAACCTATCTTACCCAATTATTTGTAATTACCTTTTTGCAATTTGTAAGTGCAGCCACCGGTATTGCCGGGGCGGTGGCCTTATTCAATGGGCTAAAACATAAAACTACCGACGACCTCGGAAACTTCTGGACCATTTTTACCAAATCCATTACCAGGATACTGTTACCCATTTGTATTGTAGTAGCAGTATTACTGGCATTCAACGGTACACCCGCCAGTTTTGACGGGAAAGATACCATCACCACTTTACAGGGAGATACCGTACATGTATCCCGCGGCCCCGCTGCCGGTATGATTGCCATTAAGCATATAGGCACCAACGGGGGTGGATGGTTTGGGGCCAACTCGGCTCACCCGCTTGAAAATCCCAGTTACTTTACCGGCATGCTGGAATTGATTTCGCAAATGCTGATTCCAATAGCCATGCTGTTTGCCCTGGGATTTTATATCAAACGGAAAAAACTGGCCTACACCATTTTCGGGATTATGACCATAGGGATGCTTTTCTTAGTCATTCCAACAATCATTTGGGAAATGAATGGCAGCCCGGAGATTGCCAAATTGGGAATTCTGCAGGCAACGGGTGCAATGGAAGGAAAAGAAGTAAGATTCGGTCCTGCTGCTTCGGGCTTCTGGAGCATTATTACCACCATCATTTCCACCGGGTCAGTTAACTCAATGCACGATAGTTCGATGCCTTTATCGGGTATGATGCAGATGCTCGCCATGCTGATCAATGCATTTTATGGCGGTTGTGGCGTAGGCATTTTAAACTATTTTATCTATATCATCATTGCGGTGTTTATTGGCGGGCTAATGGTAGGAAGAACACCCGAATTCCTGGGCCATAAAGTGGAAGCAAGGGAGGTTAAAATCGCCGCATTGGTTACATTATTATCAGCATTTTTGATCAAGGGTGGAACGGCACTGGCCGCTTATTACTTTGTAAATCACGGCAATGCCGACTGGGCGGTTAAGCCTGCAGCATGGCTAAATAATCCCGGTAACCATGGGTTTTCGGAAATGTTTTACGAATTCACCTCAGCAAATGCCAATAATGGCAGCGGGTTCGAAGGGCTGGGCGATAACAATATTTTCTGGAATGTAACTACGGGTTTTGTATTGATACTGGGCAGGTTTCTTCCCATCATCGGCCCCATAGCCATCATTGGCTTGCTGGCAAAGAAAAAATACATACCTGAATCTGCCGGTACATTAAAAGTAGATTCCCTCACATTCGGAATATTAACTTTCGCCATCATCATCATCATTACTGCATTGTCTTATTTCCCTCCGTTGGTACTGGGGCCTATCGCAGAATACCTGGGAATGTAATGAACAACAGAGCATAATTGAATTAATAAGACCAACAGCGTAAAAAAATAAATACACAATGTCAAAACATAAAAAAAATAGCAAATTGTTGGATGGCTCACTGGTTACCGGTGCCCTGAAACAATCATTCGTAAAACTAAAACCGGCGGTAATGTTAAAGAACCCGGTGATGTTTACCGTTTACATCGGCACCATTATCATGCTCGGGGTTTGTACCTGGATAGCAGCAGGTGAAACCTCGCAGGGATCACTTGCCTATAACCTCATCATCTTTGGTGTTTTATTGATCACGGTTTTGTTTGCCAATTTTGCTGAAGCCATTGCAGAAGCAAGGGGAAAGGCACAGGCCGACAGTCTTAGAAAAACAAGGGAAGACACACCGGCAAAAAAAATATTTCCGGTGGGGGATATGTATGTAAACGAAATGAAAATCGTTCCTTCTGCCGAATTAAGAAAAGGAGATCACTTTCTTTGTGAAGCAGGCGATATGATCCCCATGGATGGTGAGATTGTGAAAGGGATCGCCACCATTGATGAAAGCGCTATTACCGGCGAAAGTGCGCCCGTGATAAGAGAAGCCGGCGGCGATAAAAGTTCTGTTACAGGTGGTACCAGGGTATTGTCTGACAGAATTGAAGTAAGGGTAACCACCGAACCCGGTGAAAGCTTCCTCGATAAAATGATTGCTTTGGTGGAAGGGGCTTCCAGGCAAAAAACCCCCAATGAAATTGCATTGACCATTTTGCTGGCGAGTTTTACCATCATCTTCCTGATTGTGTGCGTAACACTAAAGCCATTTGCAGATTATGCAAATACACCTATTACCATTGCTGCATTCGTTTCATTATATGTTTGCCTGATACCAACTACTATCGGTGGTTTGCTGAGTGCAATTGGTATTGCAGGAATGGACAGGGCGCTACGTGCAAATGTGATTACTAAAAGTGGTAAAGCAGTAGAAACAGCCGGCGACCTGGATACCTTATTGCTGGATAAAACCGGAACCATCACTATCGGAAACCGGAAGGCTACCAATTTCTATCCTGCAAATGGTGTAACGGCAACGAGTTTTACAGAAGCCTGTGCCTTATCCTCGCTGGCAGATCAAACACCCGAAGGAAAATCAATCATTGAGCTCGCAAAACTGGATATTAATAAATTGTATACCAACGGTGCAAAATTTATTGAGTTTACTGCCGAAACAAGAAGCAGTGGTATTGATTTAACCAATGGAACCAAAATAAGAAAGGGTGCTTTTGATTCTATCCGTAAAATGGTTGAAAAAAACGGCAATATATTTCCGAATGAAACAGCCGAAAAGGTAACGGAGATTTCAAGTAATGGAGGTACGCCATTGGTGGTGAGTGAAAACAATAAAGTTATGGGTGTTATTGAATTGCAGGACATCATTAAGCCCGGCATACAGGAACGTTTTGAGCGGCTGCGTAAAATGGGTGTAAAAACGGTGATGGTAACAGGCGACAATCCGTTAACGGCAAAGTTCATAGCCGAAAAAGCCGGGGTGGATGATTTTATTGCCGAGGCAACACCTGAAGATAAAATGAATTACATCAAAAAGGAGCAGCAAGGTGGCAAACTGGTGGCGATGATGGGTGATGGAACCAATGATGCACCTGCGCTGGCACAGGCGGATGTAGGAGTTGCGATGAACAGTGGCACTGCTGCGGCAAAAGAAGCCGGTAATATGGTTGACCTTGATAATGATCCTACCAAGTTGATAGAAATAGTAGAGATAGGTAAACAACTGTTAATGACGAGGGGAACACTTACCACTTTCTCCATCGCCAACGATGTGGCAAAATATTTTGCTATTGTTCCTGCCTTGTTCGTAACGGCCATCCCGGCTTTACAGGCCCTCAACGTAATGCGGTTACATAGCCCGGAAAGTGCGATACTCTCTGCAGTGATTTTTAACGCAATCATTATTCCGATGTTGATTCCGCTGGCTTTAAAAGGAGTTGCTTACAAACCCATCGGAGCCAGTGCACTGCTTAGGAGAAACCTGCTGATCTATGGCCTCGGCGGAGTGATCGTTCCATTTATCGGGATAAAATTAATTGACCTGGTAGTAGCATTATTTGTATAACAATTGAAAATTTAAATCATGAAAAAATATATTTGGCCCTCCCTTAAAATCACTGCTGTCTTTATCATTATTTGTTCTTTGCTCTATCCGCTGTTGATTGCCGGTATTGCAAAAATGGCGCCTGGTGCTGGTAAGGGCGAAACACTAACCGTTGATGGTAAAGTGGTAGGCTATGCCAATATTGGCCAGAAATTCACAGAAGATAAATATTTCTGGAGCCGCCCTTCTGCAGTTGATTACAATGCGGCGGGGTCAGCAGGTTCAAATAAAGGGCCAACCAATCCTGATTATCTGGAGCTGGTGCAGGATAGGATTGATAGCTTTTTGGTACATAATCCCGGGGTTAAAAAAGAAGAGATTCCCGCAGAGTTGGTCACCGCTTCGGGTAGTGGCCTTGATCCCGATTTATCACCCTATGGCGCCAAAATACAGGTAAAACGGATAGCGGCTGTACGAAAACTGGATGAGGCAAAATTGATCAGCCTGGTTGATCAGCAAACCGAGAAGCCATTACTGGGAATGTTTGGCCCGGCTAAAGTGAATGTATTAAAACTAAATATTGAACTCAATAAATTAAAGTAACACAGCAAAAATGATCACAATGAAAAGCACCCTATCTGGACTTATACTTTTGGCAAATATGAGCGCATATGGGCAGAGCGATTCTGCCAAAACAGACCCTGCCACAAATCCTTTCAGCCTTAGTGGGTATGTAGAAGTATACTACACCTATGATTTTCTAAAACCGGCAGACCATAACAGGCCGGGATTTATTTACAGCCATAACCGCCACAATGAATTTAATTTAAACCTTGGATTCCTGAAAGGCAGTTACAATACCGATAGGGTAAGGGCAAACCTTGCCATAGCAGCCGGCACTTATATGAACGCCAACTATGCAGCAGAACCCGCAACACTTAACCATATTTATGAAGCAAATGCAGGCATTAAACTCTCCAGGAACAAAAACCTCTGGCTGGATGCCGGCATCTTTTCATCGCATATTGGTTTTGAGAGCGCTGTTTCAAAAGATTGCCGTACACTTACAAGAAGTATGCTGGCAGATAACTCTCCCTATTATGAAAGCGGGGCAAAACTTACTTATATCACCGGTAATAATAAATGGATATTGAGTGGATTGGTTTTAAATGGATGGCAACGTATAAAAAAAGTGGATGGCAATTCATTGGTGAGTTTTGGTACACAGGTAGTATATAAGCCAACTGCAGCTTCCACTATAAGTTACAGCACTTTCATTGGAACGGATAAAGCCGACAGTGCCCGCCTGATGCGTTACTTTCACAATGTTTACGGGATTTTCAATATTACCAATAAGTTTGAGATAACCGCAGGTTTTGATTTTGGTATGGAACAAAAAATAAAAGGCGGAAGCAGTATGAACACCTGGTATTCACCTGTAATGATTGTAAAATATGCCGCCGGTTCAAAATGGGCCATAGCAGCACGGGGAGAGTATTACGCTGATAAAAGTGGTGTAATCATTTCCAGCGGTACCACCAATGGTTTTCAAACAGCAGGATTTTCAATTAATGTAGATTATGCTCCTGTGCAAAATGCAGTTATCAGGATTGAGGCGAGGACATTGAATAGCAAGGATCAAATATTTACAAAAAGCAATGGTGTATCAGATATCAATTCATTTATTACTACATCATTTGCGGTAAGCTTTTAAACAGGTAATTTGTAATTGAATTTTCGTATTTAATGAAGAGGTAGTTTTGTATTTTTTCTGTTCGCTTTTTTGAAGTGTTGAAGATGAGTGTGAAGTGTCCACCAATTTTTTTGATGGATAATGTAAATGGAATTATCGTGGATTGTATTTCTATTGTTCGAAATAAGCCAGTTTTTTAATAAAGAAATTTGGTTGTATAAAATGTAATACTAAGATGAGGAAGTTTTTAATTGTATTATTGAAAGAAGAAAAATGTTGTTTTATCCTTAAAGCTTTTTCTTAAAAAGACGAATAGATTTAAACATATTTATGCCGGAAGAAAATATAAAAAGCGCCGAACATTTTTTGGACCTGATCAGAAAATCAAGAAGGGGAAAATTTAAGATATATATCGGCATGAGTGCAGGAGTGGGTAAAACTTTTCGAATGCTGCAGGAAGCGCAAACCTTATTGCGAAATGGAGTAGACATCAAGATTGGATATATCGAAACCCATCAACGCCGGGAAACGCATGATTTACTGGAAGGGCTGCCGGTGATTCCCAGGCGAAAATTATTTTACAAGGGAAAAGAACTGGAAGAGTTTGATGTGCAGGCAGTCATTAACCTGCACCCGGAAGTGGTGATAGTAGATGAACTGGCGCATAGTAATATTGAAGGCAGCAAAAACGAAAAACGCTGGCAGGATGTAATGGAAATTTTAGACGCCGGCATCAATGTGATCAGTGCGGTAAATATTCAGCATATTGAAAGCCTGCATGCTGATGTAAAAGAAATTACCGGTGTAGATGTGGCAGAAAGAATTCCGGATAGTGTATTGCAACAGGCAGACGAAGTGGTGAATATTGATTTAACGGCCGATGAACTGGTAACAAGGTTAAAGGAAGGCAAAATATACACGCCGGATAAAATTGAAGTATCCTTAAAAAATTTCTTCCAGAGTGAAAAGATACTACAACTGCGTGAACTGGCATTGAGGGAAGTAGCCAGCCAGGTGGAAAGAAAGATAGAGAATGAACTGCCCGTTCATACGCATCTTAAATCAGAACGGTTCCTGGCATGTATCAGCAGCAATCATGAAATCGCAAAAAAAGTAATCCGCAAAACGGCCAGGCTTGCATCCTACTATAATTCAAAATGGATTTTATTGTATGTTCAAACTCCTAAGGAAGATGGAGATAAAATTGGTCTTGCGGCCCAGCGCCACCTTATCAATAATTTTAAACTCGCCACCGAATTTGGCGCCGAAGTAATAAGGATGAAAAACAGTAATGTTGCCAAAGCCATTTTTGAAATTGCGGAACAGAAAAAAATAACCACCATTTGCATTGGCAAGCCACACCTGAATTTAATCAATGTTATTTTGAACACCGCTGTATTTAACCAATTGCTTACAAAATTATCAGCGGCCGATATTGATATTGTAATTTTATCATAATAATTGTATGAAACTAAAAACAAAACTCGTATTTGGCCTGGGCTTTTTGTTCGTTGTAATACTTACATTCGGAAGCCTGTCCTTTTTTTACATCAATCGCCTGGGTAAAGATTCGATGCTGGTTTTAAAAGACAATCATAAGTCGCTGGTGTATTGCAATAACATGTTAAAGGCCCTGGAGAATATACCCATTAAAAAGGATGCAGTGGCTTTGCTGGATGAAAATTTAAAAAAACAGGAAGCCAATATTACGGAACCTGGAGAACAGGAAGCTACAAGGGAATTACGAAAGAATTTTCAGGAACTATTATTAAATCCGCAGGATTCAGCTAACTATCCGGAAATACGCCAATCGATCCATATCATCAACGATTTAAACCAGGGGGCCATTCTAAATAAAAACGCGGTGGTAGAAAATACGGCCGCCAATGCTAATTTTTGGCTGACCATTGTGTTCGTGGTATTGGGTATTATTACCTTCACGTTTGTTGTCAACTTTCCTTCTGTAATATCTGCACCTATTCGTGCCTTAAATGAAGGGATCAGCGAAATCGCCAATAAAAATTACCGTAAACGCATTCACCTGAATCAAAAAGATGAGTTCGGAGAACTGGCAAATGCGTTTAATACAATGGCCGAAAAGCTGGACGAATATGAAAACAGCAACCTGGCACAACTGCGGTTTGAAAAAAGCCGGATCGAAACCATTATCAACCAAATGCGGGATGGGATTATTGGATTGGATGGGAAAAAAAATATCCTCTTTTTAAACGCAGTCGCTGAGAAATTGTTGGGATTAAAAGAAGCTGAAATTATTGGGAACTATTCAGCAGACGTTGCGTTGAAGAATGACCTGATGCGAACTTTATTACAGCAGTCAACCAGCAATGAATTGAAAATTTATGCTGATAACAAGGAAAGTTTTTTTAATAAAGATGTTTTAGATGTTACCAATAATGGTGCTATCATAGGCCAGGTAATTGTATTAAGAAATATAACTCCCTTTCATGAATTAAATGAAGCAAAAACAAATTTTATAGCCACGGTTTCACACGAGTTAAAAACCCCCATTTCGTCCATCAAAATGAGTGCGCAATTATTGGAAGATAAAAGAATCGGAAACTTATCGTCCGAGCAAGCCGAATTGGTAAACAGTATTAATGATGATAGTGACCGGCTGTTAAAAATTACCAGCGAATTGTTGAACATGGCACAGGTTGAAACGGGAAATATTCAGTTGAAATTACAACCAGCACAACCCGGGGTCATTGTTGACCAGGCATTGGATGCAATCCGTCTCAAAGCAACTCAAAAGAATCTGGCATTAAAAATAAATATGGGCCGGAATCTTCCTTTAATACAGGCCGATGTAGAAAAAACCTCCTGGGTACTCATTAATTTTTTAACAAATGCCATAAAGTACACACCTGAAAACTCACTGATAGAGGTAAGTGTTTCTCAAAGGGATAATGTAGTTGAATTTACGGTAAAGGATTCAGGCAACGGCATTGATGAAAAGTACCTGCCTAAGATTTTTGACCGGTATTATAAAGTACCCGGCACCCATGAACGCACCGGAACAGGCTTGGGACTCGCTATCTCCAGGGAGTTTATTGAAGCACAGCATGGCACTATCTGGGCAAATAGCAAAATTGGTGAAGGAAGTGTTTTTGGTTTCTCGCTGCAAACAAAGTGATTTGATAACCCTACTGTATTTGCTTATCATATTTATTAGCTACCATTAAAGGGTAGCTTTTTTATTATGGTAAGGTTGAACTTGGTAGCAGGGCTACTTTCAAATCGACTCAAATAGATTACACGAATTAGATTTTAGCTGTGTACAAATTCGTGTAATTCGCTTTTAAAAATTCGTGTAATAAAATAAATACAACATGTTGGGGAATAGTTTCTACACAGTTTAGGCCGGATAATTATTAATACTTCCTAAAGACTGTGTAATCAGGCATTTAATCCGGGCATGGATATTTCATGGTAATTGATTTAAATGCGATTAATAATGAAATGCGGGCTCAAACGGTAGTGATATGCGGATCAACTGTTTGGCTGGCCGATTGATATGACCAGGAAAATAATGCTAAATCAGGTTTGTAAACTGGTGCTACGCTTTGTATGCCCTTTACTGGTAGTTACCAGTGCCAGCTCTATTCCAGTTGATTGCGCTCATGCAAATTCTTTATCTGTTGAAGGAAAGACATATTTTATTGACAAAAATTTTTCTTTCCGGAGCAGGGTTGTTTTTGATACACTTCCTTTTAAATTTACTACAAAGGATAGTAATAGCCTGGTTCGCAATGCTATCACAGGATCATGGATGTTAAGTAATCAGGGTATTACATTTTCATTCAGTAACAGCATAATATTGAATTATAAGAAATGGAATGTTTCGCCCGGCAACCAGGTTTATTTTTCGCCCTTTGGCATAATGGTATCTGATCTTTCAATCAGTAATGAGGCAGCTCAAATTTCCATTGCTACCCGCCAAAATAAAATGAATAATCCCATTGACATCAGCATCGAAAATTTTAACCTGGGCGACCTGGCAGGTATCCTCAACAATGAGGCTGCATTGTTTTCCGGATTACTCAATGCTACAATAACGGTAAGCGAAATGTATAAAAATTTACCTGCAGTTACGGGTACGGCTTCCATTAATAAACTAACGTTGATGGAACAAGCTGTTGGAGACCTCCAGGTGAATGCCCAAAAGCTGGACGACCAAACGGTTCATACCATTTTTGATCTGAAAGGGAATGGCAATAATATTACCGCGGTCGGGAATTATTTTTTGAACGATGCAATACAGCAGTTGAATATTTTGCTCGATATTAAGAGATTGCAGCCATCCGTGATGCAAGGCTTGTTCAAAAATAAAATAAGCATCAACTCAGGATACATTAACGGCCAGGTGGCAGTGAAAGGAAAATGGAGCCAACCGGAATGGAAAGGTAATGTGAACGTTGATTCAGTTAAATTATCGATACCGGGAATGGGAACCACCTATTCCATCAATCAACAAAAAATATCATTCGATTACCCGGCGGTTAATTTCACCCGCTTTGTTTTAAAGGATTACCAGGATGATTCTATAATAGTAGATGGCTCTGTTTCGTCCAATTCTTTAAAAGATTATAATTTGAATCTAAGGCTTACATCACCGGATTTTATTGTAATCAATTCTCCCAGGGCTAACAATAGCCAGCTCTATGGATTGGCGGGAACAAGTGCAGCTATAAATTTAACCGGTACCATCACTCATCCTGTAATGAAGGGCAATATGGATTTGAATGGAAAAACGGATCTCAACCTTGTGTTGCCTGATAAAAATATTGATAAAGAAGAAGCCGGTGCGGTAGTTCGGTTTATAGACAGGCGAAAGACTGGTTTCTCTCAAACCGTCCTTCCTGCCAGGGTGGTGGAATCTTCAGCGCAAACTACTACGACATTCAGTTACAATCTAAACATCGGGGCAGATAGCAGTGCATCCTTAAACATTATTCTTGACCCTTCTACCGGTGATGAATTGAGAGTTAAAGGCAAAGCAAGGTTAAATGCAAGTGCTGATTCAGGAAAAAATCAGGTGCTGAAAGGTGAATATCGACTAGATAGCGGGTACTATGAGCTGAACTACCAGTTCCAAAAAAAACGTTTCAATGTAATACAGGGTAGCGCTATTAATTTTAATGGAAGGCCAATGGAGGCTTTAATGAATATAATGGCAGTATATCCTGCTTCTACTTCGCCGCAGGAATTACTGGGTAATGAAGTAGGTTCAGTAGATCCGGCAATCGCATACTCCTTCAAACAGCAAATTCCATTTAATGTAGTACTGAGTTTAAAGGGCTCGCTTAGCCAGCCTGCTATCAGTTTTGATATTCAAATTAAGGATGGCGTGATAATCAGTAGTGCTTTAAGAAAGACCATCGAAAATAAACTGACGCAATTAAGAGGAGATAAGGCGGCGACTAACAAGCAGGTATTTGCCCTACTGGTAATGGATCGTTTTGTAGGAGAACAAAGTACTGATTTTTTTAAGGGCAATGGGAGCAGCACCGGTTTTTCCGACATAGCAAAATCCAGTGTAAGCCAGTTTTTATCTGCTGCGTTAGATGAAATAGCCTCCGATCTTTTCAAGGGCATCAATGTAGATCTGAATCTAAACTCATACAAGGATTTTATCGTCAATGAAGGCAGGCAAAAAAATGACCTTGGTGTGGATGTGTCAAAGAATTTTTTAAATGACCGGTTAAGCGTAACGGTTGGAAGAACCTATGGCATCGAAAGCCAGGATGGTTCCGCAAAAGCAGCCCAGCAAAAAGGAAGCAGGTTTTTACCCGATGTAACAGTCAATTATAAATTATCAAAGGATGGTAAATACATGTTGCGATCTTATAATAAAGATCAGTTTGAAGTTATACTGGATGGTTATGTGGTGGAAACGGGGTTAGCCTTTATTGTAACGATGGACTATGATAAGTATACAGAATTATTTGTGACTAAAAATAAAAAAAGAGGCAGATAGCAACCAATGTACAAAGTGAGTTTATTTTTTTTTATAGTTGTAATCGTCATGAGCAGTTGTGGCGTAAGCAGGTATTTGCCTGAAGGCGAAAGATTGTACCGGGGAGCCACGATTAAAATTGAAAAGCAGGAAAACGTCCGTGCATCTTCCCGTGAATTAAGCAAACAATTGCGACTTGCAGCCAGGCCGGGGGCAAACAAATTTGCATTGGGACAACCGTACAAAGTGTGGTGGTGGTTTGTACTGGGTGAGCCACGAAATAAAAAGGGTATCAGGGCTTATTTTAGAAATAAGCTGGGCGAGCCACCCATATTAAGCAGTAATGTAAATCCTGCAGCTACAGCAGGCAATATGCAGGCTTTTTTGAATAATCTTGGTTACTTTCAATCAACGGTAAACGGAGATACAACCAATAAAGGGTATATGACCAGGGCGATATACACGGCAAATGTTTTTCCCCAGTATACAATAAAAAGCATCACCTGGGTAAATGATAGTTCAGAACTGGTAAAGCTGCTGCAGGAAAAGCAGCGGGAGGGAATTTTGAAACCGGGTAACGGTTATCGGTTAAGCGATATCCAGGCAGAAAGGGACCGGCTGGACTTGTA
>JANPIJ010000326.1:0-12470 GCA_031424955.1 Ferruginibacter sp.
GTATTGCGGTAGGCACATCTAAATCCAATCTCGCCAAGGCGAGAAAACAATTACAAAAAATATTATTCCGTGAAAATATTATTCGGGATAACGACTTAATAATGAAAAATGCAGGATGAAGAAATGGATAGTATGGATGAATTAATAAAGGCGGCTTCAAATAGTTACCATCCGGCTTATAATGATAAGGCATGGGAACAGATGGAAGTGCTGCTGGATAAGCATCTTCCGCAGAAGGAAGACCGGAGGAGGTCTGTGGCTTTTTACATGTTGTTGCTATTCGTAGCTGGGGGTGCTATTTTTATAATGCTATACCCTTGGAAAAAGAATGTAAATATTCCGAAAGCCGCAATTGTAAATATAAAGGCGGGCGGCACACGACAGCCTTTAAATACAACAGGCAAACAGGTGGAGTTAAATATTCCTGTTGTTAGTAATAAAGGCAAAAGTGGTTTACCCACCCCGGCTCAAAACCCGGATAATAATATAGCCGGAAATATTAAAAAACTATCTGGCCCGGGCCGGTCAGTTTCCCAAAAGAGTCATGTAAAAACTAACAATTCAGATGCATCGGATGAAATCATTGCAGTGGAAACAAATAAAACGGGCAGGAATGAAAGCATTATAACAGAAAACAATAAGCCTGTCTCAAATAAGGATAAAATAGATTTGGCATTTACCGCACCCGGAACTGTAATGCCTGGTCAAACAAACAACAACAGTTTGAAGTCGCCACAGGTGGATAGTAATGCAATAGAAGGAAGTAAGGGTAAGGGAAAAACAGAACCAATAGCATTGTCTATACCAGCGCCTGGTAAAACCGGTACAAAGAAAAAAATGAAAAGGGGATTTGTAAATAATTTTGCAGTGACCTTATCAGCCGGACCCGACCTGAGTTTTGTAGGGCTGGACGTGCCCGGTAAAATAAGGCTGAGTTATGGGGGAGGATTACGGTACACAATTTCAAAAAGGCTAACGATCAGCACCGGTTTTTATCAATCCAAAAAAATATATTCAGCTCCACAAGGAGATTATCATCCTCCCACCGGGTATTGGACCTATAACACCGACCTGAAAAGAGTAGATGCTGATTGTAAAATTTATGAGATACCATTTACTGTCAGTTATAATTTCAAACAGTCAGGAAAGCATAACTGGTTTGCAGGCGTGGGTATTTCTTCTTTATTAATGGAAAAAGAAATCTATCATTATTTGTATAAAAATTCACAGGGCCAGATGATGTACAGGGCCTGGACACCGAGAAATAAGAGTAAGCATTTTCTTTCTGTACTTACAATTTCAGGCGGCTACCAGTACCAGTTGAATCACAGGATTTCATTTATTGCAGAGCCTTTTCTTAAACTGCCCTTGCAGGGAATTGGTTTTGGGAAAATCAAGCTAAACAGCGGGGGGCTATTAATGACGGCAGGTATTAAACCATTTGCAAAAAGAAAATGAGCAGCATTTATTAAGGGAATTCAAATGCCACCCGGGGTTGTCAACTTTTCTAACCGACTTTAGTGGTAACTATACTTTAGGCCGGATAATTTTGTGCAGTAGGAACAGGCCGCGGCCTGTTCCTACAAGGCAATAGACTTTTAATTGCTAAATCGGTCCGACTACTATCCGCAAAGGCTGGTAATGTTCTTCCAACTAATTATTATTGCATGCATATAAACGGTAGTAATTTAAGCAGGAATGAAAAAGAAGTTTATCAATGATATATCGGCCAATTCATTCCAGGTAATTATTAACCAGTTTTGCGGGATCATTATTTTTTATTTGCTTTCTACAGGGCTGGATAAAAATAATTTTGGAGAAATTAACTGGGTACTGGCAATACTGCTGACTTCATTTAATATCCTGACTTTTGGAATGGACCAGGTGGTTATTAAAAAAATTGCTTCAGGAAATGAACCCGGCTATATCCTTTCTTTATACACTTCCCACACATTGTTTGCGGGGGCTTTTTTTTATGGGGTACTCTTATTGAGTCATTATATTTTTACTGATTTTTTTCTGCATCACCGGTTGTTATTACTATTGGGTATTGGTAAGCTGATGATCTTTTTTTCCACGCCGTTCAAGCAACTATCTATCGGTCTCGAAAAATTCCGGCCACTACTTTTCATGTCGGTTACTTCCAATATTATAAAGAGTATTGCGCTGCTGGTATTTGCAGTATTGAAGCAGCTTGACCTGGCCAGTGTACTGGTTATCTTTATTGCGGGAGATATGATTGAATTGGTAATTTGCTTTACGATCGCCCGGTATCAGTTAAAAATTCCAATTCAAATCAAATGGGATCCGAAAGGTTACCGGCAACTCATAAAAGAATCGTTGCCACAAACAGGCGTGGTGATATTTACATCTGCAATAGCCAGGTTCGATTGGATATTGCTGGGCATTATGGCTTCCAATATTATCCTGGCTGAATATAGTTTTGCTTATAAGGTATTTGAAATGGCCACACTGCCCCTGCTGATTATTGCACCCATATTGATTACCCGATTTACAAAAATATTCCATCCCCCATCTGCCGCTAACCATACCGGTAAGATAAATGACCTGGTGGTATTACTTAAAATTGAAATGATTATTGCATCGCTGGTTGCTATGGTATTAGTCATTTGCTGGGTTCCACTGGTCGACTGGATTACAAATGGTAAGTATGGTGCTGTTAACAGGGTTACGGTTTTTATATTAGCCGTTAGCATGCCCTTACTTTATTTTAATAATTTTTTATGGACCATCCAGTTCGCCAGGGGCGCATTAAAAACAACGTTCTATATTTTCCTGTTTACTTTCCTTGTTAATATCATTGCTGATATCATCCTGATACCTTTTTTTAAAGGGGAGGGTGCAGCGATCGCATACCTGTTAGCCATTTTTTTTCAATCCCTTTTGTTTCTTCAAAAAACTCAGATAAGCAATTTGCCGGTCAATTGGCTCAGCAGCCTGCTCATTCCGGTAAGTGCATTGTTAAGCAGTGTATTGGCATCCCTGTTCTTAAGCCAATGGTGGCTGGTATTACCGGTATCCATTTTTTTCTTTGCAATCAGCCTGCTCATTACAAGTTCAACAAGGCATACAGACCGGGCAGTATTTAAAAGAGTAACCGGTATTTAAAAGGCAACCCATTGCATGGCTTTTGCGATTGGTTGATTGAGTCTGCCAACCAATATTTATTACCTGTTTTTTATAAAATCAATTACTAACGTGACCAGGTCAAAAGCTTATGCATCCATACAAAATTCTGTAAAAGCGATTGATTGGAAGTTATTGATCTTTCTCCTGTTTTTTTTAAATGTGAAACTGGCAGTAAAGCTGGTAGCCTTGCTTTTTATTTATATAGCAAGGCCAGATTTTAAATTCGGTTTTCGGTTTAAAAATTCCAGGTTGCCACTTTTTTATTTGATCGTAATTGGAATCGCTTTTATGAATTGGATAATTGCCGGCCCAACTTTTAATATGAACTATATGCTTGTTGTATCAACAGGCATTGTTTTTTGGGCGGCCTGTATATTAGCCATTCACCAGGTAAAAATGGCCGTTGAAAAAAATGACCCGTTGGTAATTCACAATACCCTGTTTCTTTTTTTTATTATAAATGCCATTGCTTCTTATGTCATCTATACCGGCATTGTACTGGAGACCGGCACTATCAATCCATTTCGCTACCAGGGCAATTTTCAAAAATATTTTATGGGCACCGGTGATTATATTAAAGGGATATCATTTGATACATCCACTACCAACGCCGTTATTAATGCGTTTGGTGTGTTGTATTTTTTAGATCGGAAAAATGCGGGGATGACTTTACTCTGTATGTTTACCTTATTGTTGACTGCCAGTAATTTCACCAACCTGGTATTGTGTGGTGTTTTTGCATGGCTTTTTATTTTTTCCAGTAATAAAAATCAGAAAAGTATCATCGTGGTTTGTTTGATGTTGATTGTACTGTTTATGGTTAAAATATCTCCGCAGAATAACAGGTACCTGCAGGAAGCCTACAGCAATTATTTCAATAACATTCCACGGGGTGTTAATAAGAATGTTATAACCGCCAATTTCGATATTCGGCAAAATGAAAATGGGATGATTTCTGAAGCGGAAAGAAAGCAAAAAATTGCGAAGGCATATATTGATAGTATGGATAAAGTAATAGTGCAAAGGCGATTACCAAAATTGGCTGATACTACTCCGGCAAGTGTACTGTTGATGAAGGCGGAGCAAATAATTATACCGCCGCCGAATATTCACTCAGATTCGTTTCAACATAAAAACGACACTACACTACTACAAAAAAGATTGCTCGGTTTCAGTGGTCAGCAATCCTCCGTATTTCCCCTGGCAAATCAACTGAAGCCAGCGGTCAAATTACCCGGGAAGATCATCGCGTTACAACAAACGGTCCGTTACTTTCAACAACATCCGCAAAAAATAATTGCCGGAGCAGGCATTGGAAATTTTTCATCAAAGCTTGCCTTTAAAGCAACAGCTATGAAAGTGGCGGGCGGCTACCCCGCAAAGTTTGCCTATATCAATCCTGATTTTGAATCCAATCATTTCGATCTCTATCTTTCCTTTTTTACCCGGCAGGAGAAATTACATTCACTGACCAATAATCCCCATAACGTATATGATCAGCTATTGGCTGAATATGGCCTGGCTGGTATAACCGCCCTGGTATTTTTATACTTCTTTTTCTTTGCAAAGCATAGAAGAAAGCTAACCTACGGCATACCCATATTGATATTCACGGCAGCAATTTTATTTGCAGATTATTGGTTTGAGCAATTGTCCGTCATCATCCTGTTTGAGTTGCTGTTGCTGTTAAATATAAAGGAAACCGGTATGCAAAAAATTGCCACCCATGTTAATGCATGACCCTGCCATATCAGTTTTAATGCCTGCATTTAATGCGGAGACTTATATCGGTGAAGCCATCTCTTCCGTATTGAACCAGGGCTTTGCCAATTTTGAATTGGTAATTGTAAATGATGGTTCTACTGATAATACAGAAAGGGTCATTCGCTCTTTTAATGATCCAAGGATTGTGCTGGTTAACCAGGCCAACGGGGGTATTGCAGCGGCATTGAACAGGGGGTTGGCAATTGCCAGGGCCGGTCTTGTTGCCAGGTTTGATGCGGATGACATTTGTTGTGCAGAGCGCCTGCAGGTTCAGTATGATTTCCTGTCTGCTCACCCCGATTATATCATCACCGGGTCGGATGCGGATTTCATCGACCGGGACAATAATCATGTGTTTACCTATAGTCCGCCATGGCATAGCAATGAAGCCATACAGGCATTGGAAAAAAGTATTTGCCCTTTTATTCATTCGGGTGTGTTGTTTAGAAAGGAGGTGATTATACAGGCTGGCGGATACAATCAACATGCACATGCATTTGAAGATCACCTGCTCTGGAGGAAGATTGTAAAACAGGGTAAAGTCTGTAATATTCCAAAGGTATTATTAAAGGTAAGGTTGAATCCGGAATCGATTACCATCGATGAGAAATGGCATCACAAAAGGTTTCTTGAAATTAAATACCAGGCAATCGAAAAGGGAAGCATATCAGCAGAGGAAGGAAATGAACTGAAAAGCATTTTAATAATGCAGGGCAACAGGCGGGTTAAAGAAGGAGCTTATTATTCGCTGTTGGGGAAAAAATATTTGTGGAATAATTACCAGCCGCGGAAGGCCAGGACCAATCTCAAAAAGACCTTGCGTATACAGCCCCTGGATATAAATACCTGGGTTCTATTTTTATTGTCGTATATGCCCGAAGGATTTATTCAGAAATTATATGCCCGGTGGGGAACCGTAAAATAGTAATGCCCATGCTGAAGAAAAAATTAAATCTATGGATCACTCAACGAAAGGGCAGCGATTACCGCATCGATGCCCGGATTCCTACGCGTTATTTGCTTTGGCTACTGGCAGACAGGTGCCTGATGTTGATACGGGGGTATTTGAGTGGAATCCGAAATGACGGATCTTTTTTTCTCTCAGCCAAAGCAATCATCAGGGGCAGAACTATGCTGCAACTGGGCAAGGCGGTTACGATCGAACGGTGTGTTTATATTGATGCGTTATCAACCGATGGGATAGTGTTGGGGAATAATGTTTCGGTTGGAAGAAACACCAAAATTGAAGGAACAGGAAATCTTCAACACATGGGTAGGGGATTATCGGTGGGTAATAATGTAGGCCTGGGCAAGGATTGTTTTTATGGTTGTGCAGGCGGTATCACCATAAAAGATGATACCATCATTGGTAATTATGTGAGCTTTCATTCGGAGAATCACCGGGTAGACCAACCGGATATTTTGATCAGGCTGCAGGGCGTAAGCCACAAAGGAATTGTGGTTGGTAATAACTGCTGGATAGGAGCCAAAGCTACCATCCTGGATGGAGCCATTATAGAAGATGGGGTTGTAGTTGCTGCCGGGGCGGTGGTAAAAGCGGGGGTATACCAGGCGAATGGAATATATGGCGGCGTACCTGCAAAATTAATCCGGTACCGGAATGAGTTGAATAGAATATTAAACCACGCCTGATGATGAAAGGTGAAAGAATAAAATTATTTGTAGATGCGCACTGTTTTGATACGGAGTACCAGGGTATGCAAACCTTTGTGTGTGGGTTATACAGGGAAATACTTCATCAGGATACAATGGATATTTATTTTGGAACTGATAATGCGGATAATATATTGAAGGCTTTTCCGGGCCTTCCACCTGCAAGGGTATTGATGTATAAAAAAAGAAAGCCTTCGGTCCTGCGCTATCTTTTTGATATCCCGGGCATATTAAAAAACAATGGCTTTCATTATGCACACTTTCAATATATGAGCCCGCAGCCGGTTCGGCATTGTAAATATATTGTAACCATGCACGATGTGTTATTCAATGATTTTAGATCATCATTTTCATGGCAATACAGGATCAGCAGAAATTTGTTATTCAACAGAAGCATGCAACAGGCGGCCATTAAAACAACCGTTTCAGATTATTCCGGTAAAAGAATCAGCAGGCATTTTAATATTGCAGAGGAACAATTGGCAATTATTCCAAATGGTATCAGCAGCATGTTTGGTGCCGGTTTTTCGCGGTCTGATGCCAGGGAGATTATTTTTAAAAAATACGGACTGGATAATTTTATATTATTTGTAAGCCGCATTGAACCCAGGAAGAATCACCTTTTATTGCTGGAGAAATACCTTGAACTGGAATTATACAAACAAAACATATCACTGGTATTTATCGGGCAACAGTCAATACCCGTAGCAGCGCTACAGAAAAGGATCAGCCAACTTACCGCCGGACAGCAATTATTTTTTCGTTGGTTTGAGCAGGTAGACCAACAGGACCTGGAAGCGTTTTACCGTTCCTGCAGGCTCTTTGTTTATCCGTCAAAAGCGGAAGGCTTTGGTATACCTCCCCTGGAAGCGGCGGTTTGTAAGGTTCCGGTGCTTTGTTCCAATACCACTGCCATGCAGGACTATGGATTTTTTAAACCATTCACTTTTGATCCCGAAAATGAAGTGGAGTTTGGTAACCAGTTAAAAGCGATCCTGGAGTCGCCGGTATCAGCATCCCGGTTGGAAAGTATAGCGGAAGAAGTGCTTGAAAAGTATTCATGGAAAAACAGCGCTGCTGCGTTTTGTAAATTATTAGTGTAATGATAAGAATAAAATTATTGAAGGAGATAACACGAATTTTTTGCACGAATTACACGAATTCGAAATTAAAAATAAGCACTGTATTAATTCGTGTAATTAGTGTTTTATAATTCGTGTAATAAAATACTAAAAAAGCTATCAGCCATGGAACTAAAAATTGCGATCATTGGCAGCAGGGGAATACCCAACCAATATGGAGGATTTGAGCAGTTAGCCGAACATCTTTCAGTCGGCCTTGTGAATAAGGGGCATGCGGTTACGGTATACAATTCGCATAAACATCCTTACCAGCAAAAGGAATGGAACGGTGTGGAAATTGTTCACTGTACCGACCAGGAACATGTGCTTGGTACGGCCGGCCAGTTTATTTATGATTTGAATTGTGTACGGGATGCACGCAAAAAAGATTTTGATGTGATGTTGTTCCTTGGGTATACCAGCAGTTCGGTTTGGGGTAAATTGTATCCTAAGCAATCCGTCATTATAAGCAATATGGATGGGCTGGAATGGAAGCGGCAAAAGTATGCCACCCCGGTCCGTAAATTTTTGAAGTATGCAGAAAGGCTGGCAGTAAGGTATAGCGATTTTTATGTCGCCGACTCACCCGTAATGCAGTTTTATTTAAAAGGGCGATACAATATCAATTCACAATACATCGCTTATGGTGCGGCTGTTATAGAAGATGATTCGGAGGAATTACTCATTAAACATGGATTGATTACGGAGGGATATTTTATGTTGATGGCAAGAATGGAACCGGAAAATAATATTGAAATCATACTGGATGGATTTTGTAAAAGCAATACTGAAAAAGACTTCGTGGTGCTGGGAAATACCGGTAATCATTTTGGAAAATATATTGTCAGAAAATTCGGCTATAATAAAAAGATAAAATTTTTAGGTGCCCTTTTTGATCCGCATCAAACACATACCCTGATGGCCGGTTCATTGTTATATTTTCACGGCCACAGTGTGGGCGGAACCAATCCATCCCTGCTGGAAGCGATGGCCAATAAGGCATTGATCGTTGCACATGATAATGTTTTTAACAGGGCGGTATTACAGGATGATGCCTGTTATTTTACCAACGCTGAGGATATAAAATTTTACATTGAAAAAATAAACCGCGGTGACAGGGAGTGCAGCATGATTGGTAATAACACAGAAAAGATTGCCGGGCATTACAGTTGGCCGGATATTATTGACCAGTACGAAGACTTTATAATTAGTTGCTATCAACAATCCGGAAAATGAAGGAATTATTTTTTATAGAAGATAACCTTAGCAACAAAATCAGTTATTATCACCTGGTTTGCTTTTTAGTTGCATTACCCTTTGATCGTTTTTACAGCGAGCTGGTATTGATCTGTTTTATCATCCATACCCTCATTCAAATTACCAGGGACCGTTTAAAAATGGCACTCAGCGGGGAAGTGTTGATTGTTTCCGCGGTATACCTGGTTGGGCTGTTGAGTTTAATTTACAGCAGCGAAAAAAGACAAGCGCTTACCGAAGCCTCTATCCAGGTAGCCATGATTTTATTTCCGGTAACGCTCGCCTGTAATTCACTTGATCTTAAAAAATACAAGTGGCCGCTGTTAAAAATATTTGGTTATACCTGCACCATTGCTGTAGCATACCTTTATATTGATGCGCTGCTTACCATCCGGTATTTTCATTTACCTTTTAGCTCTTTGTTTGAGGCGGCATTCATGAATCAAAATTTTTCGGCACCCATCGAAATGCATGCTACCTATTTGTCTGTGTATGTCGCTTTTTCTATTTGTAATTTCCTTGTTTTTTGTTCAAAGAAGAATGCTGTGATCAGTAGAATATTTTACATTATTTGTATCATGTTGCTTACAGCGGCCCTGCTTCAATTATCATCCAGGGCAGTTGGAATTGCATTGCTACTGATTGTGTTTTTTATTTTCCCTCTTTTCCTCTACGGTAAAAAAAGAAGACTGTTGCTGGCAGCAATTGCGGCGGCGGGCTTTGTTATCATCTTGTATGTTGTTCAACAAAATAATTCATTCAAAGAAAGATATTTTAGTGAATTACAGAAAGACCTTTCTCCTTATACAAATAATATTGAAGTAACCGAACCAAGAATGGTAAGATGGAAAGCTGCTATGGAACTGGTTCGGAAGTCGCCGGTGATTGGTTACGGCAGCGGATCGGAAGTGGCCTTACTAAAGGAAAAGTATTTTGATCATAAATTGTATTCATCTTACCTGCACCAGTTTAATGCGCATAACCAATACATCAGCTTATTGATAAAGGCGGGTATACCCGGACTGGTTATTTACCTCTTTGTATTGATATGTGGTTTAATGATTGCCTGGAAGAAAAGGGACTTGTCATTTGCCGCTTTCCTGGTGCTGCTCACCATCACTTCCATGTCTGAAAATATTCTTGATCTTAATAAGGGTATCTTCTTTTATAGTTTCTTTTTTTCATTCTTTCTTTTGGTAAATAGAAATGCGGGGATAAAGGAAACAACCTCTTTAACAGGCAACCAAAAGGCGGCGCTGAACGATTAAATAAAACAGGATGGTATAGACAATGAGGAATCAACACAAGGCCTGGGTATTACATTCCTGTATTCTTAAAATGCGCTTAACTTTCTTTCAATAACAACGCTTTCAGATGTTTGCACTTTCAGTAGTGATAATAACCTTTAACGAAGAAAAAAATATTGGCCGCTGTATTGATTCAGTCAGGTGGGTGGCTGATGAAATCATTGTACTCGATTCGTGGTCAACAGATGATACCGTCGACATTGCCCGGCAAAAGGGAGCCATTGTAAAGCAGGAACAATTTGCCGGCTATATTCAGCAAAAAAACAGGGCGATTCAATTTGCAAAATATAACTATGTGCTTAGCATTGATGCGGATGAGGCATTGAGTATTGACCTGGCCAATGCTATTCTCGAAGCAAAAAGACATTCCGGTTACAAAGCGTTTACAATGAAACGGTGTACTTGTTTTTGCGGACAGTTTATACGTCATGGCCTTTGGTACCCGGATAAAAAACTTCGGCTTTTTGATAAAAGGGTGGCACGCTGGGGTGGTATAAACCCCCATGATAAAATTGAACTGCTGATTGATACACCTGTAACTGAATTGCAGGGAGAGCTATTCCATTACTCCTTTGATTCGGTAGAAGGGTACCTCGAAAGAAATGAGACACTGAGCAGCATTTCGGCGCAGTCTCTATTTACAAACCGAAAAAATGTGCCTTGGTCAAAAATTATATTAAGTCCGTTGTGGGCATTTATAAACGGTTATTTTCTTCGGCTGGGTTTCCTGGAAGGGTACAATGGACTACTGATTGCTGTTCATACAGCCAACTTAAGTTACCTGAAATATCGAAAGCTTAAACAATTGAAAAGGGAGTTACCGGCAAAGCAAAGCATTCAGTTAACAATGCAACAACCTGCAAAGGCAGCGGTGTGATATTCATCGGGCAATTAATTAAGTTACGGTTTTCAATTGCCACGTCCTTTAGGACGTGGTAAAGAACAGATAAAATAAATGCGGCTTTAGCCGAAATAGTCATTTGGCTAAAGCCGGGAAGAGAATATTATGTCTTTATCACCGCTCTAAGAAGCGGTGCAAATCAATTGGCAGGCTTAACTAAATGACATTGCTCATACGGATACAATATCTCTTCTAAGTAAAAGATCATGTAGCCGATATTGATTCATATATTTTAAACTCAACAAACATTTGATTAGCATCCGGCAAAACATATTGAATATTGTGGCCTATTTTGATATCTTTCATTACCCGGTTACTGATATGGAAATACAATCTTTTCTTAACCGGGAGGTGCACCTGCTGCAGTTGAGAGAAAGCCTGCAGTTATTGTTAGGTGATAAAAGTTTATATAAACTGGGAGAGTTTTATGCACTCCGGAATGATTCTTTATTGGCCATCCGAAGAATGAAGGGAAATATAATGGCTATCGAAGAGATGAAGCATGCATATAAAGCAGCAAAGATATTATCAAAATTTCCATACATCAGGGGGTTAGCAATTTCAGGGTCATTATCCAAAAATTTTGCAGATGAAAATACGGATGTTGATTTTTTTATTATTACAGCAGCCGGCAGATTGTGGATAGCACGTACCTTGTTGCAGTTGTTTTACAAGCTTGCAGCCGTTGCAGGGAAGCGGCGTTGGTTTTGTTTGAATTATTATATTGATGAACAGGAACTGGAGATACCGGAAAAAAATATTTTTACCGCTATGGAAATTGTTACGCTGGTTCCCATGCAGGGTGGGGAGTCATTGCAGAAATTTTTCAATGCCAACAAATGGACCGGCGATTACTTTCCAATGCACCATACTAAAATAAATGGAACGCCGCAAATTGCAGGAGGTGTTTTCAGCAAGATGGTTGAACAATTATTCAATCGTACCGCCGGTGATACAATTGACAACTGGCTGATGAAAATTACACAACGCCGCTGGCAACAAAAAGTGTTGCGTCATAAAGTAAATGAAAAGGGAATCTATATCGGCATGATGGTAGACAGGCATTTCTCAAAACCCGATCCGAAGAATTTCCAACATAAAATTCTGGCACAATACCAACTAAAGCTGAGTCATTTAACACAAAATAAAATCAGCCAGGTAGTGAATTAGGCTCTTCTTTTTTTTGCAGGCTGATAATATAATAATCCCCAATAAATTTCCAGGGCCATTTTTTTTTCCATTTGTTTTCTGTTGCTTTTAACCAGGTAAACAAGGCCGGGTGCTTTTCTGCGAAAT
>JANPIJ010000327.1:0-5970 GCA_031424955.1 Ferruginibacter sp.
TGAAAAATAAAAAAACTGACCAGACCTCACTTTTTCCAACATAACGATAGGTCTACTTTTAAAATAAATAAACAACACAGTTAAATCAATACTTTCAAGCGATAAAAATTACTTTCTTAATTTTAGTCGGTTGACAGTGATTTTATTTATAAAAAGTATTTGTCTTTGTTTCTGTTTTAAAAATCAAAGATCTTGCGTTTATGGGTCTACTTTTAGGTATGAACTCCAGTATTTCAAACGACAAAGTTTTGGCTCATTAAACACCATTAATAATGTTTTAAGTTTTAAAATAACGTTTTGCCTAGTTCAAAAGATTTAAATTGAATACCTTTATCTATGCAAAAAATTCATAGTATAATAGAATTGGTGGTTACTAATAAAGCCTGCTACAATGAGTACTTACTGCTTAAGGAAGCCAATCATTTTAATGTTATATATCAATCTGAGATTTGTGAGCACACCCGGCCAATGCATCGAAATGATTTTTACAAAATTTCATTAATAGAAGGTAATGGAATATTGCAAATTAATGATGAATATCTTCAGATTGATGGATCGGTTTTAATTTTTTATAACCCTACTGTACCTTACTACTGGCAGTCTTTGTCAGAAGTCAAGCCTTCTTATAGTTGCTTTTTTGACAGTCATTTTCAATCTAAATTATTGAATATTAACTATTTTAAAGAATCACCATTGTTCAAGCCGTATGCGAATCCGATATGTGTACTTGACGAGAAGCAAGCAGTGCAGATGCGCTCTATATTTGAAACTATGCGTGATGAACTACAAAGTGACTATCATCATAAATATGATACGCTTGCCACTTATTTGGAGTTGGTAATTCAAAAAGGTTATCAGTATTTTAATGCTGCAAAAAGAACCTCAGCCAATACCTCGGCCGCAACACGTATAGTTTCCAATTTTTTAAATTTACTTGAACGGCAGTTTCCTATAGATGTTGCTGAAAACAAGGTATTGCTTAAAACACCTAAAGATTTTGCAGCGGCACTATCTGTTCATATCAATCATCTGAATCATTCCGTAAAAGAGATGGTAGGGAATAAAACTTCGGAAATTATAGCGGCAAGACTGATATCTGAAGCTAAGGCATTACTAAAACATAGTCATGCTGATGTTGCAGAAATCGCATATATTCTTGGATTTGAATATCCATCTAACTTCAATACCTTCTTTAAAAGGCACACAAAAGAAACTCCAAATGCCTTTAGAAATGGCAACCTACCAAATTTTTAAACTGGCAATTATTTGATTTGAATAAGTTTCCGTTTGTTTGAAATATACTTCTTACATAGTGCACATATACCTTTGTGCCATAATAATAAACTATGAAGAAATACATTTTGACCACCTTTTCTTCGCCTATTGAAGGCAGGGAAATAGCGTACAACAGCTGGTACGATAAAATACACTTAAATGACGTGTTGAACATTCCAGAAATTAAAACGGCACAGCGTTTTAAATCCTTCTCCCAAAGCAATGTAGTGAACAGCACTTACCTGACCATTTACGAAATTGAAACAGATGTTATTGAACATTTGATCCATTCATTTCAAAGCGGCAGTTATCCAATGCGTTCGTCAGATGCCATTGCTATTGAAACAGTAACTATACAATTTTATGAAGTAATCGGAGATAAATTATCTTCTTAACAATTTAATGCATTACTATGGAAAATGATAAGATAAGAATTGGTATAATTGGTGTTGATCCAACACGAGGTTGGGCCTCCTATGCACACATACCGGCAATAAAACAATTTACAGAATTCGAAATTACAGCACTAACAAATCCATCCATGGAAAAAGCTGTGACGGCATCAAAACTGTTTGGGATTCCCAATGCTTTTGATAACGTAGATGATTTGATTGCATCCTCCGAAGTTGATTTGGTAGTGGTTGCCGTGAAAGTTCCTTACCACAAGGAGTTGGTCGAAAAAGTAATAAAATCAGGCAAGCAGGTGTATTGCGAGTGGCCATTAGGAAATGGATTGGAAGAAGCTACAGAAATGGTGAAGCGGGCAAATGATAAAAATGTTATGGCTTTTTCAGGATTGCAGTCTCAAAGCGTCCCGGCTATCCAGTATATCAAAAAATTAATAGAAGAAGGGTATGTTGGCACTGTGCTATCCACTTCCATAGTAGCATCTGGAGGAATGCTAATTACTGACGAATTTAATGCATATACCCTTGATGTAAAAAATGGAGCAAGTATGCTTACCATCCCTTTTGGTGCATCAATCCACGCAGTTAGCCATTGCCTTGGTGCTTTTTCTGAAATTACTGCAACTACAGCAACACTAAATAAATTTGGAGAAATAGCAGAAACTGGTGAAAAGATTCCCATCACAATGGAAGATCAAATAGCGGTAAACGGTACCTTGGTCAGCGGTGCGGTGGCATCCATTCATTATCGTGCCGGAGTTTCTAAAGGCACTAATTTTCTATGGGAAATAAATGGTACAGAAGGTGATTTGATAATAACTGCTGATTCTGGTCATGTTGCATTTTTCCCGCTCACCATTAAAGGCGCAAAGAAAAACCAGGCGCAAGCTGAAGTATTGGAAGTTCCTAAAGACTTTTTCTTAGTACCCGCAACTTTAGATTTGCCAGTTTATAATATATCACAAAACTATGCGCTCGTACTGAAAGATTTAAAAGAAGGAACACAGCAAGCGCCAAGATTTGAAGATGCTTTAGCAACACATAAATTGCTTGATGCGATACAAAAAGCGTCAACGACTGGGCAAAGGCAGGTTTTAAACGAGTAATATGCTATATATCAAATCAGAACAATAATATAAAAAATAAAAACAAATCATTAAAAATTAAAATTATGAAATTTACAAGAAAAGCAAATGCAAAATGGCAAGGTACAGGGATGGAAGGAAAAGGAACTATCAGTACCCAAAGCACTACTTTAAACAAAGCACAATTATCGTTTAAAACACGCTTTACCGAAGGTGTTGGGACAAATCCGGAAGAATTAATAGCAGCAGCTCATGCCGGATGCTTCACTATGCAACTCAGTTTCTTACTATCGGAAGAAGGATTTATTCCGGAAGATTTAAACACAGAAGCCAAAGTAAGCTTTGAAGATGGTGCGATCAATCTCATCCAGCTCGAACTTACGGGAAAAGTTCCCGGGATTTCTGAAGAGGAATTTAATGAGGCAGCGCTGAAAGCAAAGGAAATCTGCCCGGTATCAAAACTATTGAATTCCCAAATCACTTTGTCAACAACATTATTATCTTAAAAAAAAACAACTCCAAATATTATAACACTTTAAAAATTAAAAAAAATGAAAAAATCATCTTTACAAGTACAAATAAAAAACTTTTTTATGTCCGCAGCACTAATTTTAGGTTTCTTATTTTCAATTACATCAAATGCACAGACACTACCAGCAGGTATAAAAAACATAGTTTTGGTTCATGGGGCATTTGCAGATGGTTCAAGCTATCAAAATCTTTTCAAAGAACTTGTAAGCAAAGGATATAAGGTTACCATTGTTCAAAATCCGCTAACATCTTTAGAAGACGATGTAGCAGCAACTAACCTTGCATTGGACAAACAAGACGGACCAACAATTTTGGTGGGACACTCGTGGGGTGGAGTTGTAATTACAGAAGCTGGCGACCACTCAAAAGTAGCAGCCCTAGTTTATATTGATGCTTATCAGCCAGATAAAGGTCAATCTGCTTTGGATATGGCAATGATGGCGCCTCCTGCTCCTGAAAATGGGGTATTACATCCTGATGAAAAGGGCATCGTATATTATGATGAAGCTAAGTTTCATGCTGGATTTTGTGCAGACTTGAGCAAAGAAGAAGCCACATTTATGTATGCTGCTCAAGGGGCTTTCCATGCTAAGGGATTCGTTACACCAGTTAAAAATGTAGCTTGGAAAAACAAACCAACTTATGGTATCATCGCAACAGATGACAAAAGTATCGATCCAGAAAGCTTGAGAACCTCTTATAAAAAATCTAACACGGAAATTACGGAAATAAAAGGTGGTAGTCACGTGGTATTTATTTCACAACCTGCAAAAGTCGCAACGGTCATAATAAAAGCGGCTAAAAAAGCTTCAAAATAAAAAACAGCAATTAATAAAATTTAAATTTATAAAAATGAAAAATTTAAAATTATCATCTCTATTGCAGGGTAAAACTCTGCTAAAACTTTTCGTAATGTTATTCTCATTAGGTCTGTTAGTTTCATGCTCTAAAGACGACAGTAATCTTATTTCAAAATCACCAGTGGTGTTAGTGCATGGTTCATGGCAATCCGTGTCTGAATGGGAACAAACCAAAAACAATTTGACGGCTAAGGGTTATCAAGTAAGTGTGGTTAACTTGCCTGGTCATGGTGAAGATAATACACCTGCCTCACAGGTTGAATTTGTTGATTATGTTAATACAGTTAAGGCAGCGGTTAATTCATACAACCAACCTGTTATTTTAGTGGGTCATAGTTTCGGAGGTGCTATTATAACCCAGCTGGCAGCTGAAATTCCTAATAAAATCAGAAAATTGGTTTATGTTGCAGGATATATTCCCGTAAGTGGAAATAGTGTATTGGATTACGCTATGATGGATCAAGGTTCTCTTCTAGGGCCTGCATTACAACATGCGCCAGCAGCAGATGGTACATTAGGTCTGTCCAATCCAAATGCTGACTTAACAAATATCTTCTGTCAAGATGGGACCAGCGAACAAAAGCAATTTCTGTTAGACAATTATAGAGCTGAGCCTTTTGCTCCTTTTTTATATCCGTTGGATTATCAGTTAGCGGACTACAATAAAGCGGGTAAAAAATACTATATATATACTACTGAAGACCGTGCAATAGGCTACCCCTTCCAACAACAAATGGTAGCAACTTTCGGGATCACTAATACTTATAGTATGAGTACTGGTCACAGCCCATTTGTTTCGCAGGCAACTGAATTTACAAACAAATTAATAGCAATCGCCAAAGATTAAACTATAACTATAGGTAATGATATGGGATATGGGCTACGGGCTAAGTCCTCTCCTAATTTACAAGTAGATACAACTATTTTAAATCTTAATAAATTTTAAACCAGATTCAAGAATCTTTAAAGAGCAACTTCCTTTTATAGGTAGTTGTTCTTTTTCATAAGATAGTTCGTCATTTGAAGTTAGAGAGGTTCTGAAAATTGATTTTTTTCTTATTTAGATCATCTAATCTTTTTGCCTAATCCCCAACTTTTAAACTTATTCCCTTTTGATTTGTTGGATATTTTTGTACTGTTATGATCCTTATGTAATATAACTTATTTGCCCTCATCAAACCAGTTTACAGGGAGCATGTTTATTTAAGAGGATTGTAAATGTATTTTTAAAAATTGTAAAATAAAATTATGGAAACATTCCTTATTCCGAACGAGAACGATTTTAAGAGATGGATTAAAGATGCTGTGAAGGAAATCTTCCAGGATTATATGCCAACGGCAAAGAACAATAATCAGGATCAGGAAGAATTGCTGAATCGAAAAGAGATTGCAAAGTTTTTAAGAATATCACTCGTTACATTAAATGACTGGGTTAACAGAGGTCTGCCCTCGCATAAACAAGGGGCAGGGTTTATTTTGATAAAGCTGACGTAATAGATTACATTAAGAAAAATAAATTGGGTCAATTTAAATTTGGGGAAAGATTAAAAACCTGCGAAAAGAAATTGCATAAGGCTATACTAAATTTCAAGACTATACTGGCGGGATTTTTCTGTCAGTTTTTTTTCTTCACTAAAATTCAATAAAAAGATTTACACTACTAATCGACTAAAAAAGTTCACTAAAAAAGCTGTAAAAAAGTAGGTAGCCTTAGCTACCTACCCAAGTTGTATTTGTGGTTGCAACACCTAAAAAACAACATGAGTAAAAATACGGAGATAAAATTAGTCGGTCAGCCGATTTTAAGAGAGT
>JANPIJ010000328.1:0-10630 GCA_031424955.1 Ferruginibacter sp.
TTGAACGATCTTTCCTCCCTCACACAAAACAGGAACCAGGCCTTCAACTATCATCAGCCATCCTGGGAAACCGGCCGGGGTGGTTTTGAGGAAAAGATGAACCGCTTACTGTATATAAAAAACCCGCTGAGCAGGCTTTTAACCGATGTATTCAACAGCGATCAAAGTTCAATAACTGCTAAGCCATCTTCAAAACCAGGCAAAGAAAGTGAAGGCCCTGCTAAGTTGTATGCCTATATTAACGGTGGCGATGATGATAAAGCAGCGCTGTATGAACCGGTAATACCGGCGAATAATACACAGGAAAAAGGGGAGGAAGATACCAATGGTAACTATTCATTATTCTTTGGAAAAACAACCCTCCGTTTTTTTAAAGATGGACTGGGCAGGGACCGGCTGAAAGTTATTCCTGATCCAAACAGTGACAAGAACGAATGGCTGGTAATTCAAAAACTAAATGATGGCAATCAATGGAATATTGCAGGAAGATATCCCGATAAGAAAATAGCCGGGAAACTATTATACGATTTTACAAAAAGGCTGAAGGCAATAAATATACAGTCTGAAGGATTTCATTTGGTAGAACATGTATTACTAAGGCCACTTTTGGATTCAAGTTTTTTTGGGTTTAATATAGCACTTGCAGATAATTGCATAATTGCGAAACAAAGAGACTGGAGTTCGTTCTATGACAGGGAAAATATTTTGAAGAAAATTGGTGAAATTACAGCGGCTGATATGCTGGTTCCAAATGATGAAAAGGACATGAATTATTATAAGAAGTTAATTGCAAAACTGGAGGGCCTTTGTTTGATTAACCGGGATATAGAAAATGAAGGGTATGAGTTTGTAAAGCCATCGGGGCTTATTTTTAATGGTGAGCCGGCGGATAAAAAGGAAATAAAAGTAAAAAGTATTTTAAATCTTTTTAGCATTAATTTTCAACAAATAGCCCATAACAATCACCTGCCTTATCCTGCTATAAAGCCGGTTGTAAGATTAAGCGATGACAAAGAGGTGATGGAAAATTTTTTTGACTCCCATGTTACGGTGGTTTTGCCCTGTTGGACAGCCAGGTTCCAAAACCGTTCTTTCAGAACCTTTACAGAAAAATTATTCATTGAACATAGCCCGGTTGCGGTAAAACTCAATTTTAAATGGTTACATATTAACGAAATGAAAGACTTTGAAAAAAGCTATTTTAAATGGATGCATTCAATGAAAAAGCAGGATGCAGAAAGTGTACGGGATGCCAATAGCCTGATTTCAATACTCTATGATGAGGCCTTGTACTCATGATGAATAGTGGCAGTCAACTTAAATATTCCGGAAATTGTCCAGTCATCGTTTTTCCATACAAAAGAAAATTTTTGAAATTGAAATGGTTTCAAGGCAACATACCTATGAAGTACAGAACCGGGTAAGCGCCCTTGCCAATACCAGGTTGTTTGCGCTGATGGAAAATCATTTTGAACAGTCAATCCCTGCCGACCAGGTGGTTCTGTACGAATCGATTTCATTAGACCTGGGCGAAATTGATATCGCCAACCTGGAAGCGGAAATAGAGGAACGTTTTATGAAAGCACTGGAAAAAAAATTTCCATTACCGGGTATTTTTTTGAATGCAGAAGATACTGTCATCAACAATGCCGTTGCTGATACGATTGCTGAAAGCGATGAAAAATTATTGGAGTATTTCCTGGTTCACGGAACACTTCCCTGGTGGGCATCTGCCCATCCGCCATTTAATCTTACGGAAGTTTTTGACAGGATCATACAATCAGGTATCGCAGCCGCAATAAAGTTTTTTCAAAGAGTAGGAAAGGATACCAATGTTATCAGGCGGATTACATTTCTGTTAGCAGAAGAAAAAGTACAAAGTCTGATTGCAATCCTCGAACCCGTAGAAGCTGCTTATATGCTCGGTTATTACAAACAGGTAATTAAGTTTCAAACAGAGGTTCAGGTGGTAAAGGATGAACTCACTGAATTTAAGAGATCGGTGATGGTATTCATACTCAATTACCTGCTGATTGATAAGGAAAGTGAGTTTAGTAAAAAAATGTTTTTAAAGAGTAACCTGCAGCAGATGGCCGTGCATTACGGGGTTAGTTATATTGACCTGCTACAGGTGTTTTATACCTCGCTCCACATCATCAAACCAGTACTGCCGGTTTCTCATTTCCGGGTGCTGATTGAGGAATTATATGGTGATGGAAATCCGGCTGGTAACAGCAACCTGTTTCCTGGAGATGCACAAAAGCAACTGGCGGGGGAACCGGATTCCCTTATGAAAAACATCGAAATTATTGACTATTATCTGGCGCATGGCTCAATTCCTTTTTCATATCAGCAACTTACGCAAAGGGAATTGTCCAGCCTGTTATTGTCCCTTGCAAACAACTATCCGTCACTTGCAAAAAAACTTTTTTTATCGGCAGTCACTTCCCCGGGTTATAGCAGGCGGTTATTTGAATTAGCCGCTTTGGCAGATATCCGGCAGTTCCTTCAACTCATTTTTCCGGAGTCGGAAATGCTATTCAAAGAAATGGAATGGGTATTTGGGTATCTTCAAAAAACACAGGCATTTGTTAAGGTTGGTGAAGAACAGTATAATGATATATTTTGGAGAAATATTTTTGATGCATTTATATCTGCTCCATCAAAGCCGATTGATGAAGGGCTTATAATTGCGCATGTTTTAAAGGGATTGAAAAAGGAATTTGCTTTTGAACCTCCCGCTCTATATTATGCGGTTGATATATCGATACAAAGGGCGCCATCTGCTTTTAATTCACCTCATAGGATCATTCACCTGTTAAGGAGAATAGCCGGGGAGGCGCAATTAAGTTTTGAATCAAATGAAAGTAATAATGGCTTTGGTACAGACAAATTCTCAAACGGCAAAGAGCATGAGCCTGTTACTAGAGTAGCATTAAAAGATGCACTAAGGTTTGTGTTGCAATATGGAAGCCTGCCCTGGTGGGGAAAAGATTATTATAAGCATTCAATTGGCGATATGCTGGAGGAATTATTGATCGCCGACAGGCAGTCCTTTACTGGCCTGTTAATGGAATCCGGGTTATCGCCTTCAATGAAAGAAAGGATATTGTACAATTTGCCCGCAGGATTGTTGCAGAATGTATTGGCAGGTTTACCCAATGGAACGTTAGCTGTGGATAGTATGAAGGGCTTTACCGGATTACTGAATGCCTCGCAATTGGTAAAGTACTACGATTCCGGGTTTATTGAAAAGGAACTTTTTACAATTGCCTGGGAAGTGCTTATGCTCAACAGGTATTCAGCGTTTACAGAAATTCTTTTCTACCTGGCTGCCATTTCCCGGCTTTCAAAAATGATACATTCAAGCCAGACGGAACTTGCGAAGTTGATTTATAACAGTGTTCTTTCTTTTGACAACAGAACCGTTGATGTTAAAGCGAAATTGCTAATCCGTAGTATCAATGACTACTTTAAGGGAGCAGACGAAAGCATCGCATATATTGGGGGAAGGGAACTGACCGGCGGGTCGAAGGGCGCTTTGGTTGCGGATCAATCCATCCTGGAGGAAACCGGCAATATCCTGAAACAATATTTTGGTGATGAAGCAATGCTACATGAAACACTTGTTTTGAAAACAGGGGATACGCTCCGCTATTTTTTAATCTGGAACCGGTTACCGGTTCAGTTTGACAGTTTAGCACCAAAAGAGCGGCAACATTTCCTCTGGCATCTGTTATTATTTAGCTTTAAAAATAACCGGGAAGCATTACAAATCCTCCTGGCTGCTGAAACCAGTGCATTAGTTACTGTTCTCGGCCTGGCAGAAATTATCCCTGGTACCTCCGCAGGCTTTGAAAGGGATCTAATATTATTTATGCAGGAACAGCGTCTAAAAAAAACAGATCAATATTTGAAACAAGTGGAAGAAACCGGCCCGGCCAGGGGAGCAGGTAAAAGTTACCTATCCACGTATCCGGAAATACAATTACCGCCAAATGAAATTAATTTAATTACCAACCCGGAACTTTACACAAAGCAAGGTTCCGTAGAACTGATTGAATATTTTATTTTGTATAACCGGCTGCCGGACGGGATCGGATCTTACAGCGCCGGAGAAACTATGCGGTTACTAAAAAGCCTGATGCTTTACCTGTATAGCCGGCACATGGATGCATTTAAAAACATCTTTAAAAAAGAGAAAAAAGTGACCGCCTCCAAACTGCAGTTGTACGACCTCTTTATAGTTGGACATGATATCCAAACCACTAATCTTGCTAAACTATTGGATGAAAGCAGGCAATATAACCTGGTACAATATCTTACCCTGCAAGACAATGAATACCGCTTTGCCGGAAAAGAAGACCTGGATAAACTGCTGAGCTATATTTTACAAAACAAGGACGAGCAGGAAAAAACAGTAAAAATAAGATGGTTGTTTTCTTCCCCTTCATTTGCTAAAATCATTCTTGAAAAATACGATTTTCGCCTGTTCTTACAATTGGCAGTGTACAGGCTAAAACTGGATCACTTTAATATTGAAAGTATTCAATGGTTGCCTGGCTTACTGGATCGGGCATTACAGAATGGAAGTGATTGGGAAAGGGTACTGCATCTTTTTAAATTATTCAATATTGATTTCGTGTTGGGACATTTGGTAATTAAGGATGAAGTTGAATATATCAGGGCATTCTTTCATTACACAGCAGATCATTCACCCAAAGCCCATCAAAGAATTTATAAACCGCTTTTTGATTACGTTGAAAAGGAGCGAAGCAATTCCAATAATGAACCGGTGAACCTGGTAAAGCTTATTTTTTCTGAACTACCGGCTGCCTTCCAACTTCAGGAAGAAAAGGAAATCATTCGCAGCCTGGTTCCAAAAATGGAAGAGTCAGCATTTGTTAAGTCAATAAGAGAGGAGTTGAATATATTGAATATCGAAAACAGGAAAGAAACGAACGAATTAATAAAAACAATACAAAGCAATGAAAATGAAAGTACGTTTAAAAAATACGATGAAGCAGGCGAAGAGACTGCCCTGTACATTGGCAATGCGGGCCTGGTATTGTTTCATCCCTTTTTTACCACTTATTTTGAAAGGGTGGGATTGTTGGAAAATAATGAATTTAAATCTGTAGGAGCCAGGCACCGGGCGGTATTGTTGTTACAGTATTTTTCGGAAGGTTTAAAATTGTACAATGAATTTGACCTGGTTCTGAATAAAATATTATGTGATACACCTTTAGCCGAAGCAATACCTGTTGAGTTTATACCAACAGCAATTGAAACAAATACTACCGAAGAACTGTTTGAAGTATTCATCAACAGGTGGCCCAAAATGAAAAATACATCCGTTGAAGGGATTCGTTCTTCTTTCATTATGAGGAATGGCTTGTTGAAAAGAAATGACGATGAATGGATTTTGCGGGTGGAGCAAAGGGGCTATGACATTTTGTTACAGACATTGCCCTGGGCATTTGGATTTATTAAAACCCCCATAATGAATAAACCAATTATAGTAGAATGGATTTAGAGCATGCGGCAGCAAATGCAAAAACGCTATCGGCCGAATTACAATGGCTGGGCCTGGTAATAGATACCCGGATGAAATTGTACTGGAGTAAGCCCGGTGATTATAAAGATATTTATGATATACCGCCGGCAGATCTTTCAAATGATCCATCCTGCTATGCCCGGATAGTAAATCACTACAATATGGATTTTGCAGAAAGATTGATTTTACTGCTTTCCCTTGCCCCACATATAATGCCTCATTTGCTGGATGTGTTTTTCGTTAAAAATGCAGATTATGACAGGGGCTTTACAGAATTCGGAGGAATAAAAGGGCAGCAACATGCCGGCTTTTTACCTACCGGGGAAACCGTTGCATTTATCCTGGCTGCCAATAGCCTCGAAAGCCGGTTCAAATTGCTGAACATGTTTAATGAACAACATTTTTTCCAAAAATTTAAAATCCTTAAACTGGTAAACGGGCATTCAGATGAACCATTTTTGAGTGGCCTGTTAAGTTTGTCTGTTGAGTACCTTAATTATTTTACCAGCGGGGTGGTACATAAACCTGATTACAATATTAACTTTCCTGCCAAACTGATACATACTGAACTGGACTGGAATGACCTGGTGCTGGATGAGCAAACGCTCCGCGAGATAGGGGAGATCAATGAGTGGATCAGGCATGGAGATACCATCTTACATGACTGGGGAATGAGAAAAAATATCAAGCCCGGGTTCAGAACGCTGTTTTATGGCCCGCCGGGTACCGGTAAAACATTAACGGCCTGCCTGCTCGGCAAATCAAGCGGCCTGGACGTGTACCGGGTTGATCTTTCGATGGTGGTGTCGAAATATATTGGAGAAACCGAAAAAAACCTGGCTAATATTTTCGACCAGGCAGAAAACAAAAACTGGTTGTTGTTTTTTGATGAAGCGGATGCACTTTTTGGCAAGCGCACACAAACCAGCAGTTCAAACGACCGGTATGCCAACCAGGAGATATCATACCTGTTGCAAAGGATAGAAGATTTTCCGGGCGTGGTAATGCTGGCCACAAATATAAAGGCCAACCTTGATGAAGCGTTTTCCCGAAGATTTCAGTCAATGATCTATTTTCCTATGCCCGATGCATACCAGCGTAAAAGACTATGGGAAAATGTATTTTCCGCTAAGTCTGTTTTGGAGGAAAAAATAAACCTGCAGGAAATAGCTGATAAATACGAATTAACCGGCGGTGCCATTATTAATATCGCCCGTTACTGTTCACTGATGGCATTGAAGGATGGTACAAATATTATCAGGTTGAAATATATGATGGAGGGTATCAGCAGGGAGTTTAAGAAAGAGGGGAGGATCGTTTAACTTACCGTATCAACCAGGAGCAGGCCTTAGTCAGGCGCAGGACTCCTGTCCTGTGTCTGGCCGTTACTAATCTTTGTTGTTTAAAGGCTATACAAAATAAAGAAGCCAGCCTTTTTTTCTTTAAAATAATCAATGGTACTAACATACACCCAATGCCATATTAATAAAGCGAATAGGCATAGCTGTAATATGGTATATGAAGATGGGATAATTTTTACAACAATTTGCTTAACCACCTGGTTATCCATTTCTATATTTAACAACCAGGGTTGCATAAAATGAATCCCTAAAATTCTTTGGTAGTAAGTACCGTCTGGCCATACGGATAATTGATGTCACCATCGTCTTCTGCAGTAATGAATATTCTTTTTGGCTGAAAAGAAGTAACCGTATTTAAAGATGCTTTTAGTGCTTTGGAAAGAAATCCGCTGGAGCTTTTTAACTGTCCAATATTTTTAAAAGTGTTTTGACCGGTTTCTATCCATACTACATAATTTTTTTTCGGTGGTTGCAGTCTTCCCGGTTCCGCAAGATTTAGCAGGTTTAAGCTGATGGAGTAATTGCTGTTGTCATCCTTTTTTATTTTCACTTTTCCTTCCGCTGCCGGTACTACCGTTGATTGCAGGAATTGCATTTTTTGAGAACAGGAATGTAAAATGGCGGCTATCAGGATCAATGTAAGTAAACGGGCAGATGCAATAGAAATATATTTCATAAAATGCGGATTAGGTGAGTAATTTATTTTTAGGGAAAACATCATTCAATCAATAGTCACAAAACTGGTACCAGTAATAACCACTATCGAAATTAAGCAGGTAAGGAAGGATATAATGTTACCGGAAAATTAAATGGGGGTCCTGCAAAGTCAGTAATGGTACGGTTAGCAATAGCTTCATTAATTTGAGTCCGCGTAAAAATGAATGAAGGAATAAAGAGGATAAAAAAAACAAAGCTGCCAATGCAACTTTGATGTATTGCTGATGGGTATTAAATTCTACTATGAATGAGTAATAAACAGGACGGTACACGCACAGACTCAGCATTCCGTTCTGTTTATTGATTATTACATGCTTACCATCTTTAATTGTTACATTCATTCCATTGGTGATTGAAATTGGAAGAAAACTGTCTTAATGCTTGTGGGGCCTTTTCTTAATCATTCCCCCTTTGATGTCTTTTATGGTGTTCATCACTACAAAAGCATTTGCATCAATCTTTAAAAGTTCAGTGTTTAGTTTATTCAATTCGAGGCGGGTTACCACCGTATATACAATGTCAATTTCCGTCTTCATCCCGTGATTGCCAAATCCACGCTGCCCCTTATAAACCGTAACTCCTCTTCCCATGGTATGTATAATCATTTCACGAATTTCTTCGCTGTGCGGTGAAACAATCGTTGTTCCGATGTATTCTTCGATGCCTTCAATAATAAAATCCAGCGTTTTTGATGCGGATAAGTAGGTGATCATTGAATACAGTGCAATTTCAGTACCCAGGTAGTAGGCAGCTACTGAAAATATTATCACGTTGATTACTATAACAATGTCTCCCATTGTGGTTCCAAATTTTCGGCTTAAATAAATTGCCAGCACTTCTGTTCCGTCAATTACTGCACCACCTCTCACTGCCAGTCCTATTCCTGCTCCTAAAAAAAATCCCCCAAATACTGCAACAAGGAGGTTGTCATTGGTTATATCCGGGAAACTTACAGTAGCAAGGCAAATGGCAAGCCCGGTAATAGCCAGTGCTGTTTTAAAAGCAAACTGGCGACCGATTACTGAGTAAGCAAGAAATACAAATGGAATGTTTACACCAATAATCCAAATGTACAGGGGTATGTTGGTTAATGCAAAGAGCAACAAAGAAATTCCGGTTGCTCCACCATCAATGAAATGGTTGGTAAGTAAGAAGCCTTTAAACCCAAAGGATGCTGAAAATATCCCTAAGGTGATCAGGATAAAATCTTTAAAATGTCGTTTTAATAAAATTAAAAATGCACGATACCCTTTTGCGAGTGCGTATTCAGAATACGATTTTTCATTGCCGGTGTTTTTATCTTTGTTCTTCAGTGTTGTTTGAATGATGATCTTTTTCCAGTATCGGTTCATAATGCGATGGTTTAATATTGAGTGATTTTCAAAAGCCCTGCGGCGGTTCCGCAGGGTTTAAGATCCAGTGTTAAGTTAAGCGTGAATGGTCAGTAGTGAATGGGCAATGGTGAATGGGCAAAATGTGAAAAGTCCGCATTCATTGTTATCTATTCACCATTCACCAATCAATACGTCACATTAAACTTAACAGAGCACTAGTGTAATGACAATTTAATTTTGCAACAATAACGATGAGTTTTAAAGTCCCGTAGGGACATAATATCGGTAGACCACAATGCTACGGAAATTTAAAGTCCCGTAGGGACGTGATAAAATTGAAGCTCTATCACGTTCCTACGGAACTTCATTTGCTCATAATCTATATAACTACCGATATATAGTCCCTAACGGGACGAAATGCATAACCAGCGAAGCAATTGATTTTTAAAATAAATAGTACAAATTTAATTTGTCAATACACTAGTATTTGTTCTTTAAGATGGATTGATCATTTGATCGTTTGCAATCCTGCACCATTTCTCAACCAACTGCAGTTCGTCACTTAAAGAAGAAGTGGAATCATTGCGATCGTAAAAATCAACAAGTATTTCAGGCCTGTTCTTATCCAGGTAAGTAAATACCAAGTCAAGTTTTTCTAATACTTTATAGTTACCACCATCATCACTGCCTGTTTTGCTGGCATTGACTACCCGGCACTTTTTCATTTCAGCAAGATTTAGCTGAAGCGAAACGGAATGATTGTTTGTATTGCTGATAACAAAAATAATTTTCGACGAATCGTCAATGCCAATTACAGAATGATTCCATACGTCATATCGGCTGATGGTGCAACTGGCTTGATCCGTTAATTTTTTTAATACCTGTAAAAGTTCTTTTTCTTTTTTTTTATTACTCCTGCTTAATATCACAAATATGATAATACAAAAGAGCAGGAATATTATTCCTATTATACTGGTTCCAAAATCCATTTTAAATAAATTTTAATTCATTAAATAAACTTAATTGGCAGGGCATAGCGATGCCTGCAAAAAAGTAGTTTGCCCGATGTTAAATATTTAATTAAAATGGAATTACCAGAAATAATGGAAGGGGAAAATAATATCGTATTGGCTAAGCCTGGACAATATGTTTTTTGAAAAGAAGCTGTATTGAAGAAATTTGGCAGTTAATACCCGCTCTTTTATGGCAATACATTCAGCATGGTCTGGAAATTGATTTTTAAAAGGAGCAGGCGATACATTGTTAAAAAGGGAAAGCACATTTCCGGTGGGTGTGGTATGGCAAAATACCGTTTCTGAAATAGCCGCTTTAACGTTTTCAGTTTTAGGTTGAGTTCCTTGCCCCGCGAAAGATGAGTATTGAAAATAAGAGCCGCCATTACAGAAGTTTAATAGAAAGCTATACAATAATGTGAGCGTTACTGCCGCCGCTGTTTTCAAATTATTTTTCACGGGGCAAAGGTAATGTTTTGTCCCCGGGTTTGCTAATCGCCTTATGCACTGTGCAGGGCAGACGCATTAAAATATTATAGGTTATCCCCATCGGTGGATTAAAAGATGTTGGAGAATTAATTAATAATTTGGTTTTTGCGGAAAAAAGCCATGGCCAGTATAATCGAACATTTTAGTAGCTTGCCTGAT
>JANPIJ010000329.1:0-47264 GCA_031424955.1 Ferruginibacter sp.
GATTAAATTCAGTAATACCGGTCTTGAGTACGGGGCAGATGAAGTAGGTATTTTGAAACTGGGTATGGAAGCCAAAAATGAGGTTAGGGCAGGAGATGTAGGCTATATAATTACCGGTATAAAAAACGCAAGGGAAGTAAAAGTGGGAGATACCATTACCACGATGGTGAATGGAGCCACGGAATCCATTAAAGGATTCCAGGATGTGAAGCCAATGGTGTTTGCCGGTATTTTCCCGGTAGAAACAGATGCTTTTGAAGAACTGAGGGATTGCATGGATAAGCTACAGTTGAATGATGCCTCCCTAACTTTTGAACTGGAAACCTCGCAGGCATTGGGCTTTGGTTTCCGTTGCGGCTTTTTAGGAATGCTGCATATGGAAATTATCCAGGAGCGGCTGGAAAGAGAGTTTAATCAAACGGTTATTACTACCGTACCCAACGTAAGTTTTATCGCTACTACTTCCAAAGGCGAAGTGATTACGGTAAATAATCCTACGGAAATGCCCGACCCTACCAGGATAGAAAAAATTGAAGAACCATTTATCCGGGCGCAAATGATCAGCAAACCCGAATACATTGGTAATATCATGACCTTGTGCATCGGCAAAAGAGGGATATTGGTGAACCAGGGATATTTAACACCCACCCGGGTGGAACTAACTTTTGACATGCCGCTTACAGAAATCGTATTTGATTTTTACGATAAATTAAAGAGCATGACCAGGGGATATGCATCTTTTGACTATCACCCGATCGAATACCGGCCCAGTGATATTGTGAAGATGGATATTTTATTGAACGGAGAAAAAGTAGATGCGTTAAGCGCACTGATACATAGGGCAAGATCGCATGAGTTTGGAAGAAAACTATGTGAGAAGCTGAAAGAGTTATTACCCCGTCAGCAGTTCCAGATTGCGATACAGGCCGCTATTGGCGCCAAGGTAGTTGCCAGGGAAAACATCAGCGCCATACGCAAAGATGTAACTGCCAAATGTTATGGTGGTGATATCAGCCGTAAACGTAAACTGTTGGAAAAGCAAAAGGAAGGTAAGAAAAGAATGAAGCAGATCGGGAATGTGGAAGTGCCGCAGGAAGCTTTTTTGGCAGTGTTGAAGTTAAATGATTAGAAGCCCGAATGTTTTTTGGCAAGGCTTTAAAAACCTGGTTGGGCGGTAGAGGCGACAGTTTATCCCGATTTTTACCGGGACTTCGTTGAAAAGCATTACGTCGATAGTGCGATGTATTGTAAAATAGTATCCAACTATAAATATAAATTGCTAACCATTTATTGTTTTTTTTATGAGTAAGTTTTCCTTAGATAAAGAAATGACCCTCGAGGTGAAGGCCACTTTTATTGCCAAAGGCCAGGATGCCCCTGTTACCGGTGACCAATACATTTTAAGATTGTATGATAAGGATGTATTTGGGGATGATTACCTGGGCGAAAGCCAGTTGAATGAAGCTGGAGAGGCCCGAATCGTATGCCATAAGAATTTCGGAAATCCATTAACGCTGGATATTATGCCCGACTTTTACTTTGTATTGTACCATAACAAAGTGCCTGTTTTTCAAAGTAAGGTAATGGAAAACGTGGACCTTCAAAAATGGGAAAATTATAAACCCGGCGAAGGAGAAGTGATTGATCTGGGTACTTTTTTAATAGAGGCCTAAGTATTAATTGCTGAATGGCTCAATTTCTCAATGGCTCAATATCCAGCAACAAATATCAAATATCCAACATCCAACATCCAGTATCCATTATCCATTATCCAGTATCCATTATCCAGTATCCATTATCCAGTATCCAGTATCCAGTATCATCCAGCCTTTTTAACCACTGGCTTCGGCTTTTTCTTAACTTCCTTTTTACTGTTGGGCATTTTTTCTACCGGCACTTTTTCCGTTGGAATATTATTCTGTAATTTATCTTCATTCGTATTTCCTTCCGCATCCTTTATTGGGTTGGGAACCGGTTCTTTTCCTTCGGGTGTTACCAGGTTAAAAACTTTATTGATGTGTACCCACTTCCCGTTTTTCCATTTAAAGCCTTCATAATCCCCATCGGGTATATAGGTCCATTTTTTATTGGGTTCATTTGATTCTGATTCCAGGTGTTCAAATACAATCAGGTTCAGATCCTGGTCATACGTAAGCCTTGCACCGGCATTTTTTTTATACTCCAGGATGTAACGGCTTACGGCAGGCTTCCGTACCGAGTCTTCTTCAAAACTGAATAGCGGCCCTCCGAATGTGGGTTCATCATTATTAAAATTTAATACTTCAATAATCTTCCTGTTGCTACGAATATTGTTTTCATCGTAGCCCAATAAGGTATAATAGCTTTGATTACCGTTTTTCGTTGCAATTATTTTGTAATACACGGCGCCAATCCAGCCCCTGTTGTTGGCAAAGGTATCTGCGAGGTTGATGGTAACATCAGATTTATCTATCAGCGGGTATAATTTTAAACCGCCATCACTGGTGCTCATTTGTATGGCGCCATGCTGGCGAACTATATTTTCATTGATCACCATCTGCCAGGTAAAAATCCGGAAACTGCTATCCGGTGCATACAATTTGGAAATGGTTTCCAGCGAATCGAATGGATAATAAAAGGAGTGCTTCGTAAGCAGTGCACGTACAAACATTTTGGTAAATAAGCTGTCTGCGTTAAACCGGTTTTCAGCAGTATTGCCCTGTATCAGTTTTAAAGCATAAACCTTTAATGAATCTTCTTTTTTTTGCAACTGGGACAGGTCATTTGTTTTGATGCGTTGTGCACCAACCAGCAGGCAACATGCGATGAATAATGAAAATAAAAACCCTTGCTTCATGCGCTAAAATTAAATGATAAGTTTTGGTATTTGCATTGTCTGATCAAATTTAACGAAAGGATATGCTAATTTGAAAATTGGAAAATGTGAAAATTCGAAAATGGGAAGTCATGCTAATTTGATAATGTGCTCATTTGCTAATGGGCTGTAATCATTTTAATGTCAATGCAAAATCCAGGAGTGAATGATATACAGCATCTATTCGTGGATCGGCAGGGTCGGTGTCGGGATTGGTGGTAAGCAGCAGGATGGTGTTGCATCCAAGGTTGCGGCCAAACTCCATATCAGATAATTTATTGCCCACCATAACAGATTTGGAGAAATCAACTGTTTTATAATCTTTCTTTGCCTGTAACCCCATGCCGGGGTTGGGTTTACGGTTCGGACTATCAGATTCCATATCCGTACAAAAATAGATTTTATCAATTCTTCCACCGGCGGCTTTTATTTCTTCCACCATATTATGATGTATAATGGTGAGATCCGATGCCCTGGTTACTCCCTTGGCAACGCCCCGCTGGTTGGTAACTACGAAAATATACTTAAACTTTCCTGCAAATATGTGCAGGGCTTTTTTTACTCCTTCATAAAAAACAAATTCATCCCAGGTGTTGATATAATTAAGATGTTTCTCTTCGTTGATCACGCCATCCCGGTCGAGGAAAAGCGTCCATTCGTTATCTATTTGTAGGGGGGGCTGGTTTATCTGCATGGTAGTGTTTTTCGTGAATGGTCAATGGTGAATGGGCAATGATCAATAGTCAATGGTGAAGCTTATACGTGAAACGTGAAACAGGGGGTGAGGTTATGAAGAATTTCCTGTTGTAAATTACCAACTGTCAATTGCTAACAGATAGACCAGGTCATCATTGACCATTCACCATTCACCATTCACATCTATCACCTTTTCCAATTGTGCGTTCGCCTTTTCAAAATCTTCCGGTATCCCGATATCAATAAAATAGCGGTTGTTTTTTACGCCATAAATCTTTTTTACACCAAAATTCTTTTGCAGCCAGTCTTTCTCAAAAGAAAACTGAACGGGCAGCGAATCATTTAAAAAACTGTTTACATCCAGCACATAAATGCCCCCGTTGATATATCCCTGCCCAGATTCCCTTTTCTCCGTAAATGCCTTCACCAACGACTGGCTGTTGGTCACCACTGTGCCATACCGGCTGCAGTTGGGTAATAACTTTAATGCGATGGTACAATCGGCCGCATGACTATGGTGGAAACTGATCATTTTATCAAGATCGATATTGAATAAAGTATCCCCGTTTACAATTACCACATTTTTTTCGGATACACATTTACAGGCTTCTTTGATAGCGCCTCCTGTACCCAGTTGTTCCTTTTCCACAACATAGGTTTTGGCGATATGCGGATAGTTTTTATCCAGGTGATCAATGATGATTTCACTTTTATACCCCAATGAAAAAATAAATTGTTTGATACCGTTCTTTTGTAAATGGGTGATTACATAATTGATAAAAGGTATTCCCTTAATAGGAGCCATGCATTTGGGTACATCCGCTACCACACTTTTCAGCCTTGTTCCCAATCCACCAGCCAGTATAATAGCAGCAGGTTCTCCCTTTTCTTTGCTGGCTGTAACCGCTATATTTTTATTCGCCATTTTTTAACTGGAATAATTATTTAAATAAGATCACCCTGGTTTGAAACCATTCCTTCTTCCACCATCTGACAAATGATATGTCCCAGCAATATGTGGCACTCCTGTATCCTTGGTGTGTCCGTACTTGGGATATTCAAAAGATAGTCAGCAAGCCCCTTCATTTTGCCACCGGTTTGCCCGGTGAAAGCGATCGAAGTCATCTCTTTTTCCTTCGCCATTTCAAATGCTTTTACAATATTTTCGCTATTGCCTGATGTACTCAATCCCACCAGCACATCTCCTTTTTTACCAATTCCTTTTATCATCCGTGAATAGATAACATCAAAACTATAATCGTTGGCTACGGCAGTGAGGTAGGAGGTGTTGCAATGGAGTGCTTCCGCCGGCAGGGCATCGCGGTCGATGTAAAACCGGCCACAAAATTCGGCAGCCAGGTGTTGCGCATCTGCCGCACTGCCACCATTGCCGCAAAACAATATCTTGTTGCCATTTTTGAAAGCTGTTATCATCACATCAATACAATCCTGAACGGTTTGCTGTATCTGTTGATCAGATAAAATCTGTTGCTTAATGGCAATAGAATCGGCGATGATTTCTTTTATGCTTGGTGACATAAATTTAATTGACTTGAAAAGCTGTAAAAGTATAATTATTACAAGCAGCAATGGGTGTTAAATTAATATAAAAAGACTCTGTAAAATTATTAAATGCCAGGAACTCATGCGTAGGTACGCAAAACTCATCAAATAAAATGATATCTCCTTTCTTTAAAAATGGTGCCAGGGATGTCAACGCAAACAAGGTTGCCGAATATAAATCTGCATCCAGGTGAATAAAAGTAAGTTTACTGTTATCGAAAGTTTTTAAAAAAACACCCAGCGTTTGCTGAAAAAGTCCCTGGTAAAAGCTGGCTCTTGTGTCATCAGTTTTGATTGGCTCATTTCCATTACTCATATCGCCTTTTTTAAAGGGGCCGTAATCTTCCGGTAAACCGGTAAAGGTATCGAAGCCGGCAAAACGGGATGCTTCATTTTTATTATTGCTGAGCCACCAGGTAAAAGATCTTCCCTGGGCTACTCCAAACTCGAGATAATTGATGGGCTGATTACCGATGATTTTGTTACTGAGATAACTATGTAACTTAATCCTGTTATCATAATCGCGGTTACCGGAATAAAAATCATTGAAAGGGAGTTGCTTATGCTGACTGATCCATTTGGATTGCTTTGATAAATAAACCAGGTTTAATAAAAAGCCGGAAAACGGCTCTACCAAAACATGCAACTTAAATAAAGCAAATAAGGCCTTTGTTTTTTGGATAAAAAAAAATCGGATGCGCATTCAATTCAATTTAACTGTAAGCTTGTTTAATTTCGCCCAAAAGTATCTTATTATTTAATTCTTTTACGGGTATTTATTAAAAGGGGTATATGAGAAATTCATTGATTGTATAGAATGCATCATTACAACTGAACCAGGTTCAAAATCATTGGCTATTGGTTCATAGCTCCAGCCCTGTGTAGTTTTGTTACTAATGCAAGCTTTGCTAACCCCATGATATATTTATAGCAGCAAAAATAAGCGGCAACAGCCCGGGAGCCCTGCGCCTGTTTGCGTTTAAAATTATTCCGGTTAGATACGAATTTAAAAGGACTGCTAAATCGTCCACGTTGTTAACCCATACTTGGTAAATAAATAATCTCTCACCGCTCCACCAAAAGTTTTTAGTGTTTCAATCACCGCATGGCGGGTATTACCGGGGCAATAAAATATAATAAAGCCACCGCCACCTGCTCCGCTGATCTTGCCACCGGTTGCACCTGCTTTTTTTGCCGCATCATAAATGGCTTCAATACTGGTATTGCTGATATTGTGCGCCATCCTGCGTTTTTGCTCAAATCCAAAATCCAGTATTTCGCCCACTTCGTGCAGCCTCCCTTTCAGTAAGGCTTCTTTCATAAGGTAAGATTGCTCTTTTAGCCGGTGCATGGCATTGATACTTTTTTCATTTTTCTCATGTACATTCTTCACCTGCTCCTTAATGATCGATGCGCTTTCTCTTGAACTATCCGTAAAATAAAGCACCAGGTTATGCCCCAGTTCATGCATATATTCGGGGCGGATGCGCAATGGATTTACGATCACCTTATCATTGCCAAAAAATTCCATAAAATTTACGCCACCAAAGGTAGCGGCATACTGGTCCTGCCGGCCACCTGCCAACTGCAGGTCTTCTCTTTCCACCTGGTAGGCAAGATGTGCCATATCATATTCACCCAGCGGCAGTTTCAGCATTTCGGTAAAAGCGCCTAAAATGGCTACTACCAAACTGGAAGAAGTACCCAGCCCTGAGCCTGCCGGGGCATCCACATAAGTAGAGATCCGAAAACCTCCGGCAGGTAATCCATAAGTGGAACGGATGCGATTGTACACTCCCTTTACTAAATCCAAACTACCGTTATAGGTCAGAACCGTACCCGGCTCAAACCGTTGCAATTCTTTCCGGTCAAGTGCTTCCACAATGATGGCTTGCTCATCTATAGGTTCTATACTGGCATAAGATGACAGGGAGATGGTGGCATTCAAAATAGCGCCGCCAAACTCATCGGCATAAGGGCTTACATCTGTACCGCCACCGGCGAGGCCAATGCGCAGGGGAGCTTTGCTACGGTAGATCATATTAATTTGCTAATTTGATAATGTGATAATGTGCTAATATGAAAATTTGAAAATGAGATGCAATATTAATTTGCTAATTCGATAATGTGCTAATTCGATAATGGTGAAATTTTGATTCACTTATAAGGTAGTAAATGAAATTATAATTTGACAATGTGCTAACCCAATAATGATTTATCCTTTGATTGAATTAGGTGAAACGTTCGCAATCATCGACTGGTAGCGGCCTCGAATAAAAAGTGCTAGAAAATTTCAATATGATCCGTTAAGAAATCAAGGCTGTTTGAGCCGGGCATAAGCTTAAAATCATTGAACTGCTGGGGGCGAGTTCCTTGATTTTAGGATCATGTTGAAATTTTCAGCCTTTTTATTCGCAGCCCCGTCCGAATGGCTTCAGCCGGGCGGGCTTGATTTTTTTTGTTTCTTTTTTTTATCAAGAAAAAAAAGAAAAATGAAGGCCAACCTATTCTCAGTTTAGATTTGCGAATGTATACTTATTCCTATCCTTTTATTTATAAGCCACTTCAAATATCGCTTCAACCATTTTACCCCAACTGTATTTTTTCTTTTCTTCCAATAAATGTGGAAGAAAATGTTGTTCGCCTATATCAAAATATTGCTTTATTTTTTGTGCGATTGATGTTGCATTGGGTTCGGCTACCAGTCCAACCTTATTATCCGGTACAAGAGCAGGCAATCCACCCACGTTGGTAACAATCATGGGCTTTTCAAAATGATAAGCGAGGGGAGTTACTCCACTTTGCGTGGCAGATTTATAAGGCTGTACCACTACATCCGCGGCGCATAAATAATATTTCACCTCGCTGTCGGGGATAAAATTCGTTGCCAGGATTAAATCGTTTTGAATACCCAATCTTTCAATCTGCTCATCATATGGTTTCCTGTCTTCATAAAATTCTCCGGCAACCAATAGTTTTATGGGAGGAAATGAATTTGTTGAAATTTCGGGTTGCAGTATTTTCATTGCATCCAGCAATACGTCCAGCCCCTTGTATTTTCTTATAAAACCAAAAAACAATATGATCCTGCTTTCCTGTTCAATTTTGAGATGTGCTCTTGCTTCCGCCTTACTCATCTTTTCGCCGAAATTATCATAGATTGGATGGGCCACAAATTTTGCCGGTTTGCCCGGGGCGAATAGTTGCAGGTCGGCCATCACTTTTTCACTCATGGTAATAAACGCATCTACCGGTTTTACAAAATAACGGGTAAAGATTTTATCGCCGGGTTTCGGTTCGTGCGGAATGATATTATCTGCTATGCAAACCACCCTGGTATGCCTGTTTTTTTTAACAATGCGTAAGATGGTACCCAGGCATGGGCCCATGAACGGAAGCCAGTATCTTACCACTATCACATCTGGTTGCAACTTCTTTATTTCTTTTCCTATACGCAACCAGTTGAGCGGGTTAACGGAATTGATGACGGAGTGAATATCAAGGTTGGCAGGAGCGGGGTCGGTAGTGTATTGGGTGGTGCCCGGAAATAAAAAGCCTGGGTATTGCAAAGAAAAACTGTACATACTAACCGTATTGCCCTGCAATAAAAATTCTTTGGCAAGCCGCTCGTTGTAGGTTGCCAATCCACCTCTCAGCGGGTTTGCGGGGCCAATGATCACAATCTTTTTACCGCCCTCACTATGCAGGTTGAAACTGGTTTGCTGCATAAACTAATGGATGCCGATTTTTTTATCGATTAAATAATAATTCCGGTCAGATGAATTGCGGGCAATCAATTCGCCCAGGAAGCCGGCTAAAAATAGTTGTGTACCAATTACAATTGATATGATGCCCACATAAAACAATGGCCGGTCGGTCATATTAAATCTTGAAAAAAATATTTTTTCAGCAAAAAGATAGAGCCAGATACAGGTACCAACAAAAAAAACAATACTGCCCCACAATCCAAAAATATGCATGGGTTTTTTACCAAACTTGCCCATAAATAAAATAGAGGCCAAATCGAGAAATCCATTTACAAAGCGGCTCCAGCCAAATTTGGTAACACCGTATTTCCTCGGGCGGTGTTCCACTACCTTTTCGCCAATTTTTTTAAACCCCGCCCATTTGGCCAATACCGGAATATAGCGGTGCATTTCACCATACACTTCAATGGATTTAACCAGTTTGTTTTTATACGATTTCAATCCGCAGTTAAAATCGTGCAACTTTATTTTGGTAGCCTTGCTGGCGGTAAAATTGAATAATTTGGAAGGAAGGTTTTTGGTCAGTTTATTGTCGTAGCGTTTCTTTTTCCAGCCGCTCACCATATCAAAACCATCCACTGCAATCATTTTAAAAAGGCCGGGTATTTCATCCGGACTGTCCTGCATATCTGCGTCCATAGTGATCACCACATCGCCCTCAGCCGCTTTAAAACCCTCGTTGAGCGCAGCGCTCTTGCCATAATTCCGTTGAAATTTTATGCCTCGGATATTGCTGTTTTGGCGGCGAAGGTCCTCAATCACATTCCACGAGTTGTCGTTGCTGCCATCATCCACCATAATCACTTCGTAGGTGAAATGATGGGCAAGCATCACCCTTTCTATCCAGGCGGCCAGCTCGGGTAAAGATTCATCTTCGTTGTAAAGCGGAACTATAACTGATATATCCATTATACCTTTTTTTGTTTTCACACCCACCTGGGCGGAGCATTTACGGTTTGTTATTTTTTTGTCCGGACCGGGAAGCTTTTGGCAGCATCGTTGCCCGCCCGGCTGAATACCCGTTCGGACGGGCACCGCCCTCTTGTACCTTTTGTTTGTAAGCAGCCCCCCTTCCATGGCACCAGTTTTATATCAGGCGGCCGTTTTGATTTTCTGCATTAAAAAACCGCCAGTGATGGCCGTTACCATTGCACCAATTACAAGATACCCAAATATTGCCCCCATTACCAGCGATGGAATAAAACTTTTTTTTGCAACCGTCAATTTTTCTTCTATTTCGGGCAGGGTATAATTCCCTGTCTTTACCAGTTCAGCCCTGTAAAATACCGCCATCTCGTCCTTTAGTTGAGGCTGCAACAATAAGAAGGCAACTGTAAAAACTACCATCAACAATGTAACCACTATAAAACACTTAAAGCCCTGCGAAAAATAAGCCCCGAATTTATTGGTATTATTCTGAGAGCGTGAAAATTCAATAAGGGTCCAGATAATACCGGCCACATAAATCGAATACGTGATGTATTGTAACTTATTCTCAAAATTACCCTTGGTATAGTAAATGATCACCGATACCAGGATCATCGCTATACCTGTAATTAATCCTTTTTTGGTAGCATTTAATGCAATCATCTAATTCAAATAAATTTTATTGCCGTTAATAATTCCAATCACTTTTCCTTTTAATTGTCTGCCAACAAAAGCGGAGTTATTAGATTTTGATTGTATGTTTTTTTTATCAAAAATGTATTCCGCAGCAGGATTAAAGAGTGTAAGGGTGGCACTGGTTCCTTCCTTAATTTCCGGCACATCCAGCCCAAAAATTTTCCTTGGAGATACAGCCAGCCTTTCAACCAGCTTTTCTATTGACCATTGACCATTGACCATTGACCAAACCACACCAAACAAACTCTCCAAACCTATCATGCCATTTTTTGCATATTCAAATTCGCACACCTTGCTATCGTAGTTTTGCGGAATATGATGCGAAGCAATGAAATCAATGGTTCCATCCAATAAGCCTGCAACCAACGACTGCCTGTCTTCACGGGTTCTAAGCGGGGGATTTACTTTTAGGTTGGTATCATATTGCTGTAAATCTTCATCACAAAAAAATAAATGATAGGGCGTAACCGAGCAACTTATTTTTATACCGGCATCCCTTGCTCTTTTGATATATTCCAGGCTTTTAGCAGATGATATCCCGGTAAAATGCAGCCTGCTATCTGCATAGCGGGTAAGTTTAATATCCCTGGCCACCATCAATTCTTCCGCCATGGCGGGCTTTCCGGGCAGGCCAAGTTGGGTAGAAATAATTCCTTCATTCATCAATCCGCTGCTGCCAATGCTTTTATCTTCGGGTATTTGTATAATCGTGCCATCAATGGTTTTTACATATTGCAGGGCCTTCAGCAATAAACCACCATCCTGGATCGCATTGAGCCCGTCACCAAATGCAATGGCGCCTGAATTGGCCATATCATACATTTCTGCCAGTTCCTTTCCCTCTGCATTTTTGGTTACCGCACCAATCGGGCGAATGGTTACACCCGTGGAGGAGGATTTTTGCACGATGTATTCAACCTGCGATTTGGTATGCACCACTGGGTTGGTATTTGGAATGACCATCACATCTGTAAACCCTCCGGCTGCCGCCGCCAGCGCACCCGTTTCCAGGGTTTCCCGGTATTCAAATCCCGGATCACAAAAATGTGCGAATGAATCCATCCAGCCAATGCTTACATGTAACCCATCCTGCTGAATAAGCTGATCTGCATGGTCAGTAATATTATCTGCAATTGCCGTTATAAAACCGTCCTGGATAAAAATGTCTTTTGTTTGTCCGTTAAAGGGAGAAGAAGCGCTGACAATAGTGACCTGTTTGATTAAAACCTTCATGAATTTAAAAAAGTTGCGCTAAGTTACAGGATGTTGTTCTTTTAATAATTGAAAATCTCTATTAGTTTTACCATCCCCTGATAAATCTGCAGGATTAACAATTCATTCCAGGGGAAGCTTATCCCGGGGAACGTCCTGTTGCAAATCGAATTTTCCCGCCCACCCAAATAAACATGGCTATCCCCCGGGGTACTCAACCCCGATTGTTCTTTATAACTTTTTGTGGATTAAAAACAAACCCTACATTTTTTTTATTTTATACTATTTCCACTACATTTGCCATCCTCTTATTATTCGGGATGTAGCGCAGCCCGGTAGCGCACACGTCTGGGGGGCGTGGGGTCGCAAGTTCGAATCTTGTCATCCCGACATATAAAAAGCTGAAAGTCTTTACTGTTAAGGCTTTCAGCTTTTTTGATTTAGTAAGGTGGTCGGTTTGGTGGGTAAATAAATTAATTTATACCTTTTTTTTAATCAGACACGCTAGAATTTTAGCAATTTCGCAATTTCGATTGGATACTTTAATGTAGTCCAAATTTATGTTTCTAAGTTCTACAGTGGAAAACCCACTTAAATTGCCTCCTTCAGCCAAATTAAATTGTTTTGGTCCCTTGCGCAGTACAGTATTCCTTTCATTTTTAATTGCTGTATAAAAAACTCAAGCTGTTGCCGCTAAATCAGCACAGCGGGTATTGTTATTTCTGATGGCACTTGTATTGTCAGAATCAGAAGGGTACAAGATTATATGCATGTTCCGCCATTTTTGGTTTTCATTCCGCCTTTCAATTCTCCGAAGGCCATGATGCATTGTTATTCTTTTTCAAAATTTGAAACCCGGTTGGCGTTACTTTAAATTGCTTTAAAAAAGCTTTTCCAAAACTACTATGCGAATTAAAGCCCGCCATCATTGCCACTTCAAAAATTTTGTATTCACCTGCGGGTAAAAGTTCCGCGGCCTTTTTTAATCTTGCCACACCCACCAATTCGCTTTCTTCCTGTCTCATCTGTCTTATTACAATAACCTATTGGAGCCAAACCCTTATAACGACCTTCTTTTCTTGCCCTACGCATCCCGTGAATGATTTTAAAGTTCAAATACCAATGGTTCAATCGAAACTGACAATTGAAAACAACGTTTTTCAGTCGTTTATAATCCCATATTTTAAATTTTTAATCAGGAAACAAGATGTAGTTTATTTTCAGCAGCAATTTCCTTAAATGGAAAGCCTAATATTTATATCAGCTAAACCTTTAACGCAGCCTTTTTACATCGGCTATAAATGGTTTTTAAAATCAACAATTTTGGTCTGCATCATAAAGTGGATGTTTGCTTTTTGAATCAATTTTGTATTCACTAAGGGGTGGCAAAAATTAATTGATTATTAAATATTCTGTAAAGTGCAAATGTAATGCAGGTATTAAAATGGCGGAGGTTTTTACAGGAACATTTATTGCACAGCCTCTCAACTTAAAGTTCTTAAGCAATCAATAGTTAGTAGTTGGTTTTGTTTTACACAGGCAATTGTTTCTACAATTGCCTCTCTTTTTAATGTTTTATGATTATGCCGGTTTGTTTTTTTTGCGGTATAGGTTTTACCGGGATACCTGTTTTTTAACAGGAGCTTTTAACCATTTTAAAAATTAAATGATGGATGCCAGGATTGAAAACATAAAAATAGAAAAGCCACGAACTGTATCGAAAATCGTTACCAGGAACAAGATAGTTGGCAGGATTATAAAAGACAATGAGTTGTTGTTATTCTTTCAATGTGCTGATGAGGTTTTTAATGGGTTTGAATTTTTTGAAGATCAATTATATGATGGAGTCTTTTTACAAAATGATTAGGAGATAAGATAACCTGCCAGCTTTTCTTTCTATTTATTTACGTTCCACAGGTAGATTTTTACTGCCTACCATTGCAATCTTTTCGGCAAAATATTCCTTTCATTCCATTTTGGAATATTTAAAATATTTCATTAAATCTTTATTCTGCACAAAAGTGTACTGCCCAATCCGGCATTAAATGCGCCTGCTTTTCCGGCACCCTTAGCACATCGATGTTTGTAATCCCTTTGTGGCTTTTTCTGCGGCACTGTTGTTTAAGAATAATTGTTTTGTTATAATGCGGTAAAAGCTGATGATCAGCAGGTATAGCAGTATCAGTGTCAACAGGATTAGCAATACTGCAGGAATCCACTGTACCGGAAATGGGGTGGGATGCGCAGCATATTTAAAGGACGCAATAGTGATGGCGGCTAATGGAAAACTTACCGACCACCAGGATACCCTGAACGGACAGCATCTGGGTAATAAAAGGATTCTGCGGAATAATAATACCAGTAAAAAAAATCCAGCATAATACAATATTGATCCCATGATATCCTTGCTACCGGTTAAAGCATCATAATCCGAATAGGTTATCGCAAAAGGAAGCAATAATACCAGTAGGGTAGGCTGCAGTGCCTCGGGTAAAGGGGACTGAAAAAACAATCTTGCAAAAACAATGGGAAGAATAATGATTGCCAGGAATACCCCCACTGCAAAACAACACAAACAGATTTCCCTGGCACCGGCGAAATGAAACTGAGTTCCTACAATCGGAACATCCAGCATCCCCACCACAGGAAGTAACCAGGATGGCAGTGCATCAACCGTATTTTGCGCAACCTTCATCCATTTGCCTAATAAAAACAGCGTGAATATAAAGATCAGCACTACACCTGCTGACCAAACAACTATGGCAATTCGCTCTGAATAGGGAAGTACAATACCGGGGAGTAAAAGCAGGCTTACAATAAAAGTAGTAAAGAAAGGGGATGATACCGGATGATTAAATTCATTGATCACTGTTGACCGGTGTTTAATCAATTTCAGCAGGTAAGCTGCGAATAAAGTAAGGAATAGAGCGATGGTAAACAGGCCAATGGTTTGGCTTATCCAGGTCGGGAGGCCCCATTTTGCTTCTGCCAATCTCCATGAAAAAGTTAACCCTGTCATTCCCAGAATTCCGCCAAAGAGGCTAACGGGGAGGAACATAAGGAAACTTGTATTTGATTTGGTGGCAACCATCTGAATTGGTTGAATGAATCTTTTTTAGCCGCTTTATATTTTCATTTTTCTGTCGATTTCATCTATCGCCAGGTCGTTGATACTTGCATAGCGCCTGGTCATTAAACCATTCTCATCAAATTCCCAGTTCTAATTCCCATAGGCCCGGAACCATTGTCCCTCGGCATTATGGTATTCATATTCAAAGCGCACGGCTATCCGGTTATCAGTATGTGCCCAATATTCTTTCATTAATCTGTAATCCAATTCCCGTTTCCATTTTTCAGTAAGGAAAGCCACAATTTCGGCTCTGCCATTAATAAATACATTCCGGTTGCGCCATTCGCTGTCTACCGCATATGCTTTTGAAACCCTAACCGGGTCCTTACTGTTCCAGGCATCTTCTGCCAGTTGTATTTTTTCTATTGCCTTTTCCAATGTAAAAGGCGGAAGGGGGTGTCGTTGCTCCATGGTATAAATTTTTATTTAATAATTTTAAATAGATCAACAATGATCTGCATAATCTGTAAATCCCCTGACCGGGTGATGATTGATTACAGACTAACAATTACGTATAATCTAATAACGCCGCGGCGCTTTACACATCTGCATAAACCAGCCTGGTAAAAAAAGCGCCGTTCAGAACAAAATTTCCGTATTGCGCATCAAATGCAGCGGTAGGTTTCGCATCAACCGTTTCCTGCATCGTTCTTCCTTCATTTTTTAAAGCAGCCACTTTTTCCCTTACGGCAACCAGCATATCCCTGAATTGGAGCAACTGGCTGCGGTTGCCTACTGCACCATGTCCCGGGATGATCATGGTTTTGTTGGTTATGATATTTAGATTATGATTGGAAGCTGCAATCATACCATCGATTGTTCCGCCACTATCATGATCAATAAAAGGATAGTGGGCATTCCACCAGGTATCACCCACATGAAGTATGTCTGCTCCGGGGAAATAAACAGAAATGTCACAATCCGTATGAGAAGGTTTGTAATACTTCATTTGAATCTCTGTACCATTAAATTTCATTTTGTGTTCATCCCTGAAGATGATGGTGGGTAGTGCCGCTTTTGGCGCAGGAGGAAATGTATAGTTCCAGTCTTTGACAGTAATGGTGCTGCCAAGATTTTTTTTTGTTTGCTCATGTGCAATAATGGTTGCCCCTGTATTGTGTATCCATTCGTTGCCCTCAGCATGATCGAAATGCCAATGCGTGTTAATCAAATATTTTACCGGTTTGCTACTGATACGTTTAATAGCGGCAGCTATTTTCTTTTGCGATACAGCAATACCTCCATCCACCATCAGTATTCCTTCTGCACCACTGAACACTGCAATATTGCCTCCTGAACCCTGCAACATGTAAATATTTCCCCTGAGTGACTGTACTGAAATACTTGCCTTTGCGGCTTCGTTTTTAATGGTAATTACAGGACTGGTTTGTGAAAACAATTCCCTCGGCGTTAGCATTGCTCCGGCTGTAAATAAACCCACTGTGCGAATAAAATCCGCACGGGACATTTGTTTTTTTTGTTCGTTGTTCATAACTTAATTTTTAAAATTTCAACATGCTCTATTAAATTAATTCAATCTGTTAAGGATCATCCTGAAGGAGTAAGCGAAAATCCGACTCACAAAAGGCATGTTCTATTACAGAAAGATTCTATTTCTGCCGGATCGCCGCAAAATTGTTTGGAATTATTTCTTTTTAATAACAGGAACCGCTGCAGCCCATTCAGGCCGGGTTACGGGGTGGCCGTTCAGCATTTCAACAACAGAAGCAGAGCGTATTAAAGTATCTTCCAGTGACTTTGGCCCCTGGAATGGACGTCCTCCAATATGCCAGCCATCTGTATGAAGTTCTTAAATTAATAACCATACTACTTTACGGAACACTTCTGATCCTTTGAATTTTACCATAACATTGGTGAGTGCTGCTGCAAGCGCATGTTTTTCTTCGGTGGTAAATACTCCCTCTGCCAACGAAACTTTTACAAAAGGAATAAGACGATTATTTATTGATTAATTTGATAATTATTTTCAAGTAACCGGTGCAGGCCGGAGCTTTACTTCTGCTCTGTTCAGTCAATATCAATTACAATTTTACCAAGGTTCTTTCCACTTTTCAGCACACCATGTGCCTCTTCAATTTGTTCCAGACTAAAATTCCTGGGGTCAACCAGCACTTTTAATTTCCCCTCTTCGGCTAGCTTTGTTGCCTCACGCAATATTTCTCCGTGATGTGCTCTGCCGATTCCTGTTAATAGCGGAAGTAAGGTAAAGACCCCGGAATAGGTTGCCGCCCGAAAGGAAAGCGGGGCAAGCTTATGTGTACCCCATCCCAAACTGCTCACCACATGACCAGTATATTTTTTTACAGCGTGAAAAGAATTGTCCAGGGTGGTTCCTCCAACTGTATCATAAACAATATCAAAACCTTCACCACCGGTTAATGCCTCCACGTATTGCTCAACAGCAAGGTTCTTGTAGTTTATGGTGGTTGCTCCAAAATGGGCTATTGTTTCTTCCTGTTCTGCAGAAATAGTGGTGAAAACCTCTGCTCCAAAAGCAATCGCAATCTGTACTGCCATATGACCAACACCTCCTGCACCTCCATGTATCAGCACTTTTTGCCCGGGTTTAATTTTTGCCCGGTCTACCAATCCCTCCCATGCAGTAATAAAAATCAAGGGGGTGGCAGCAGCCTCTTTCATTGTAAAATTTGAGGGTTTCCTGGCAATGAGGTCTGCGTCTACAACGGCGTATTCTGCCAGAGATCCGGGAACATTTCCAATACCCCCTGTCATGCCAAAGACTTCATCTCCTGCCTTAAAAGTGGTAACGGCATGGCCCACTGATTCTACAATGCCGGCTAAATCTATCCCAAGTATGGCGGGTAATTCGACTTTCGCATGCGGGGCATGGCCGCTGCTGATTTTTACATCCAACGGATTTGTTCCGCTTGCTTTAATGCGCACAAGAACCTGGTTATCTCCTACAGCAGGACGCTCTAACTCCGATACTTTAAAGGAGCTTTCGTGTGCTTCTAAAATGGCCGCTTTCATTATTTTATTTTTTATTGATAATGGCAGTTTGTGAAAATGCTGCTGCCCGTATTTTGGATTAAAATGTATTTTATCATACGCTTTACCAGGTAATCCAGAAAGTATCAGACGCTGATTTTATCGCAGATGATACATTGTACCTTATTAACACCCTTTTATTTCAGGTACTTCTTCAATTCAGCCGCCGCCTGGTAAAATGCAGATTGTGTTGCGGGCAAATCAGCCAGGCCATTGAGCAGGCCAAAGTCATGTATAGTGCCATTGTAACGTACCACTGTTACGGGTACACCTGCCTCATCTAATTTTCGGCCATAGGCCTCACCTTCATCACGCAATACATCATTGCCTGCTACCTGTATTAGCGCAGGTGGTAAGCCTTTTAACTGTTCAACTGTAGCCTGAAGGGGAGAGGCATAAATTTCTTTTCGTTGCTTGGGATCGGTGGTATACATATCATACATCCACTTCATTAATGAGGTAGTGAGGAAGCGGTCTTTTCCAAATTGTTTGTACGATGCGGTCTCAAAATCCGCATCCACAATAGGCCACATCAGGATCTGGACTTTGATGGTTGGTCCGTTGTTTTCCTTTGCCTTGATGGCTGTAACAGCACTCATATTGCCTCCAACACTATTCCCTACAATTGCCATGTTTTTACCGTCTACATTTATTTCGGCTCCGTGTTCTGCAACCCATTTGGTAGCTGCGTAAATTTCATTTACCTGGGTTGGATATTTAGCATCCGGGGTTGGAGTGTAATTAATAAATACACCAGAATAACCAGTAAGTACTACAAGATCCCTTACCATTCTTTTATGGGTGGGGTAATCTCCCAAAACCCATCCGCCACCATGGAGAAAAATAAATACCGGTAAAATACCTTTTACACCGGCAGGGCGCACTATATTCAATTTAATGGTATGACCGTCAGCAGTGATCGTTTTTTCAGATTCATCGATACCTGAAAGATCAACATTAACCGAAGCCTGTGCATTAACAAGCACTTTCCTTGCTTCCACCGGGGTCAGTGTTTCCAGTGGTTTCCCTCCGCTGGTATTTAATGCTTTAAGAAAGGACTTTGTTTTGCTGTCAATGAATGGGTCGGTTGCATAGTCTGTGATTGTAATTTCATTTTTCATTTCTGTTTTGTTTTGTTGTTTGTAATTTGACTGTTCGCTATTGGTGCAGCCGAATGCAAATAAGGCGCCCATTAGTATCATGTACTTTTTCATATTTGGTGATTTATAGTTTGCTAAATGTTAAACGCTATTAACTCCGGTTGCTGTTAGTTCGTAAAGTCTCTGCCTCCTGTCTTATCTCCAATTGCTGTTGCTTTCTGTCAATGTAAAGATCTGATGCATATTCAATTTTTGTTTTTCGATACTGTTCAAACATTTTGATTTTTCAGTTCAGACTAAAAATGGTAAGACCTGCCATTAGTAAGGAGTGTAAGTGTACTAAATTGATTATTCTAATTCGTACATTGGTAATAGATCCTAACTCGGTTTTTGTTTTCTGTCGCCTATTTTTAAATCAATTATTATCGTGTGTGGATTCTTTTTGTTTAAGCATTGGTGCTTTCACAGATAAGCTGAACGGTACTGTATTTTTAACGGATATATTCCGGTTGTTCATGCCATTTAAATATCTCCCGGATCATGCTTTTAGTAAAGCATTTATGTGTTTACACGGATTTCTCTTTTTTTAACTCTCCAATGCTGTTTCATGAAACAGCCCGGTGTAACTTTTTATTCAAGGCTATGGAAAATCTGCAGGTAACGGCTTGAAGGGTAAACACTTTCAGCTCAAATAATTTTCTTTTAAATACTACTGCCAAAGTTTTTACTGTTTTGTGTATTACCAGGCGTACCACCTAGTACAACTGCACGAAGTTTGCTTAAATCAATTCTCCGGATTACATCTTCAGTTGTTGAATCAAATCCAAAATTTGTTTTTATAAGATTCATTTAAGATAGATTAGCATTTTATAATTCATTCAAGGCAAAAGTGATCATTATAAATCGCCGGCATTTGACTGTGGGATTCATTGTATTTAACAGGTAAACTTATCAAGGAAAAAAAATAATCCATTCAAATTTAAGAATGTGGCTTGACTCTAATAATCAACAAAATATAGTGAAATAGAATAATTGCTGTATCCAGTTGAAGCTACCTTGCCATCCGATCTTTTCTACATAATAAATTACATCACCTGGTTATACACCAGCAATAAAAAATCAAGTCATGAAACCAAATCTCGGAATCCCGGAAAACCATTTACAATCAGTCAGCATCGAACTGAATAAATTACTGGCGGATGAATTTATTTTATATACCAAAACAAGAAACTATCACTGGAATATTGAAGGTTCAAATTTTCATGAAATGCATTTGTTTTATGATCAACAGATTGACGAAATAAATCAAATCATAGATCACATAGCTGAAAGAATTCGTGCCATTGGGTTTTATGCAGAAGCAAGGCTGGAAGATTACCTGCGCCTTACCAGTTTAATTGAGCAACCCTATACCAATTCGCAAAACGATCAGTTAAAATATTTACTGGGAGGGCATGAAACAATCATCAATAATCTTCGCAGGCTGATTCCACTTTTTACCGACAAATACAAAGATGCAGGCAGCAGCGATTTTGTTACCCAACTGATAGAGAAACATGAAAAAATGGCCTGGATGATCAGGTCTCATTTCAGCAATTAATATTGTAAGCAAATATTCATTACAGCAAATTAATTCAGAAGGGATACCATAACCGGTATCCCTTTCATATATAACAGCTTTCTGATTTAAAAAAACAGAAAGCTGTTCCTGGTAAACCCCTTCCGTTCATCTGTTTTGTTAGCCACTAATTCAATACCCAATCCATCGCCATCTTCAAAATAAATAAAAAGTTCATTATCAAATCGCTCCTGCGGATCTTCAAATGGGATGTTGAATTTTTTCAACCGGTTCATCCAGTATCAAAGTGAATTTTCCGGAATGGAAAAAGAAGTAACGGTCAATTGCCCAGCGCAACCGCCGACAGGGCTTATAGCCGCCGTCGGGATTAGTACCATCCCGCCAGCGTTTGTAAACCCTGGCGGATATTTTTAAGACCATAACAATGATTTCTTATTTCTCTATTAAAATTTCATTTGCGCTGTAAAACTGCTAAATAATATATCCTTACCAGAGCCTGCTGCTTTTAAAAAATCGCCTGCATTAAACAAGGTAAACTCCGCCCTGAAATAGAGGAATTTATTTGGTGTGTACACCAGGTCAGTCGCATACTGGCTGCCTATATATTTATTTGGGATATTTTTTCCGGAATAGATCAACGCCACGTTGGGCGCATAAATGCCATCATTGCGGCTATAGCGCCAAAAAAGATCGGCATCGAAATTTAATTTGATATTCTTTTTTAATTCCAGCGAAAATGAAGGATGAAAATCGGTAAGATTGGATGGACCGATAAGAGCGGCCAAACCAAAATAAGCGCCTCTTGGAAACAGTGGATTGAATGTTTGCAAACGCTGATCGTTACTGCGGGCATCACCGCTGATTAATTCGGTTTTTAGTCCCAATTCCGGTTTAAGCAAAGCATGACTAAACCGGTAACTGGAATTGAAAGAGATCGTCCATGCGTTGATTGATTTTGATGCAAATTCGCCCCATTGCCACAGGCCTTCATAGTCATATTTAAAATCGTGCTGATTGTTCCAGATCCTTGCACCAACAGAATGCCTTAATTCCTTTCCGTTACCATCATCAAATGACGTTTGTTTTTTCCACAGGCCTAAATAATACAAATCAATATTTGCGAGCAGTTGTATTTTATTTTTTACAATATAGGCTCCCCAGAATTTGGTTTGATGATTAAATCCGTCATCAAAAATTCCCTTTTTTGCAGCAACATAATGGCTGTAAAAAAGATCGAACTGGTAGCTATTTATTTTCAATACCGATTTAACTGCATCAAATGACTGGCGGTTATTGGGCAGCTCTCTTACAGCAACCAGGCGTTGCGTCCCGTAAGATAATTCCTGTCTGCCGGCACGGATCAAAAGTGATTTATTCTTATTTGCTGCAAGCACTATATCTGCAAAAGCCTGGTGTACTTCCAGAGGATTTTCTTCTACCGGGTTGGCATCTATTTTTCCGTTTACCAAACTACTTTGCAGTTGAACAAAGGTTCTAAATGTTTTACCGGCATGAAAATCGGCATGGGCAAGATAGCGGGTTAGCACATAGCCATCTTTGTCTGCAGGCTCGTTTCCCCATCCGGCATTCTTAAACCACAAATATTGAAACCTCACTTCACCGCCCATGCTCAGGTAGCTTTTCTTTGCTATACCCAATGGCTGGTATTTTATATTTTTATACCAGTGGTTTGCAGTGTCATTTTTCAGCAGGCTGTAATTTTCATTATACCGCAATGGTTTAAAAGCAGGAATGTTTTGAGCTGCATTTTGAAAAGTTTGCAACACAAGTATGATCCATAAATACTGTTTTGCTTTCATATTAAAATTTTCGAATATTGACTACCCCTGAAATTATAAGGATCACACCAATAATTTTATACTGATTGATGCTTTGCTTTAATTCAACCATAATATTGAAATGCCCCATTAAAACGGAGATGATCATCTGGCCTGCTACTACCAGTCCAAAAGTAATGGCGGGGCCTATTCTTGGAAAGGTGAGCACCATAGCTGTTACAAAAAAAGCACCGAGTAAACCAGCTATCCACACATAGGATGGAGCAGCTCTTATTCCCACCCAGTTCATTGTTTGCCTGGTTAGCAAAATATACAATGGCAAGCCTAGGGCGCCGGTAAAAAATGAAAACATTGAAGCATGCACGGGGCTTGCAATATGCTTTCCGAAACGGGCATTCAACCCTGCCTGTATGGGCAAAACGGTGCCTGCTAAAAGTGCAATGATATACCAGGTAAATTTCATGATAATGTAAGCTTTCTGTTAATTAAATAATCGATTGAATATTTTCCGGGGCCCAGCACCCAAATAAGCATGTACACTGTGCTGTATATAAATGGAACATCTTTTATCAGCAGTGCGTCATTCCAATGCAAAACAAAATAACCGGTGAGTGTAACAGCCAATACAGGCAATATGGTGAGCCTTGTTAATAAACCCAGTATAATAAAAACCGGGGCAATTATATTGGAGCCAATAGCAAATCCGTTGTTGAAAACTTCCGGCAAATGCAAAGGGTTCGGAATGGTCTCTGCCACATCAACACCTACACCCAATTTTTTAAGTCCATGCACTACTATAAGCTCAAAAGACACCAATACACGGAACAATAACATAGTAAAATGAAAATAATTTTCTGCAGGATTGATCCTTGTTATCTTATAAAGTAATGACTGCATAATATTTTATTTGTACTGATACCCTCCATAATATTTTACCGGGCTCCATGAAGGAATTACAGGCAACCTTGCAGGTGCCATCGATTGAAATTCGTGCGAGGCATATACAATTTTCCCATCAACAACGGTAAGCACCGATTGGATTGAAGGAATTTGTTCATCTGCGATGCTGAAATAGTCTTTATCAAGAATAATAAAGTCAGCATAAAACCCTTTTTGAAGTTTCCCTTTATTTTGATTTTCCTTAATGAGCGTATAGCCACCCGAAGTCAGTAAGCTTAAAGCCGTTGACCTGTCAATTAAATGCTCCTTTGCTATTGTTTGTGTTCCCCCAACTGTTTTTCCTGTCGTGATCCAGTGCAATGCAACCCATGGATTATAACTGGCAACCCTGGTTCCATCGGTTCCTAATGCAACCGGTAAACCTATTTCGAGCATACGTTTAACAGGCGGTGTGGCTAATGCGGCTTTCTTACCATAGCGATGTATGAAACTCTCTCCCTGGTATGCCATGCGGTGCTGAATAGCGATACCGCCACCTAATTTTTTAATCCGCTGCATGTTCTCTTCACTAATCGTTTCTGCATGATCAATAAACCAGATCAAACCATTTAGCGGTGTTTCCCTGTTTACTTCTTCAATTACATTCAAGTCTCTTGTGATACTTTCATTATATGTAGCATGAATACGAAATGGCCATCGGTTCTTTACCAGTAATTGAATGACAGGTTTAAGGTTAGCTTCCATTGAAGCAGGTAACTCCGGTCGTGGAAATAAAAAGTTTTCAAAATCTGCTGCATCAGCAACAAGATTTTCACCTCCGCCTCGAACATGATAGTCGATCGTATTAACATCCTTCGTTCCATGCTGATCAATATCAACTATGTTGATCCATTTTGAATAATCCTGCAACTCCGTACCTTTTTTTTGTGCAAATAAAAAATACGGCAAGCGTACGGTGATCTTACCAAATTTGTGCAAAGAATCCGTTATTGTATAATCATCCGGAAAATTCTGAAACCCTCCGCCTGCATCCATTACAGCTGTTACACCAAGCCGGTTTAACTCTGTCATATACTGCAGCGTAGAATTTATTTTTTCTGCAGTTGTCAACTCCGGCAATTTTGCCAATGTAGAATATAGAATAAAAGCATTGGGTTCTGCAAGCAATAACCCCGTTGGGTTTCCATCATTATCTTTTTCAATCAACCCGCCTGGTGGATTGGGTGAATCTGCATTGATCGATAACTTCTTCAAGCCTGCTTTATTCAACCATGCTTTTCCATAGAGATATAAAATAAAAACGGGCACATTACCTGTTGCTTCGTTGATCTCTTCTAACGTTGGTAATCGCTTTTCTTCAAATTGATATTCGTTCCAGCCACCAACAACCCGAACCCACTGTCCGTCCGGTGTACGTTGTGCCTGTTCCCTCAACATCTCCAGTGCCCGTTTTAAAGTTTTTACAGCATCCCATCTAAGTTCAGTGTTGTAGAATCTCCCGCCACGTATTACATGCAAATGGCTGTCAAATAAGCCCGGAATAATTCGTCGTCCGTTAGCATATATCATTTTTGTATGCCTGCCCTTCAATTTCAGTGCTTGTACATTGGTCCCTGTCATCACTATTTTATTGCCTGTAATAGCAATACTCTGTACCTCACTATTGTTATCATCAAAAGTTGATATTTTACCTCCAACTATAATGATATCTGCCTTCGGTTGCGCCTGCAACGCAATGTTGAGTAACAGGAGTAAAAAAAAGGAAAACAATTTCATAACCATGCTTTTTTTTTGGCAGCTTATACCTTCTGCCAAATTTTAATTAAATGATCCCAACTTAATGAGGCAACATGTCCTTTGCATACTGGATACCGATTCCATAGGCACCGCCATATTTTTCAACGAGTTCTGTTACGGCTTTGTAAGTTTTGCTTCTAGACCAATCCCGCTGTAATTCTAACAGGTACTGAATAGAGGTCATAGGTTTTGCACCGGCTTGTGTCATGCGCAGGATGGCCATGTCGTGTGCCTCTTTGCTAACATCGCCACAGGCATCGCTAATAAAAAAAACTTCGTACCCTTCGCTGATTGCCGATAAGGCTGGCCCTACAATACATACGCTGGTCCATAAACCTGCCAGCACAATTCTTTTCTGACCTTTGCCAGCGATTGCTTTGTGCGCATTCACATCTTCCCAGGTATTCATAGTTGTTCTTTCTATATACCCGCCAGCCGGATAAAATTGTGCAACTTCAGGAAATACAGGGCCGCTAAATGACTTTGATGCGACTGTTGTAACAACCGTAGGCACATTAAATATTTTTGATGCCCCTGCCACAATTGCTGCGTTGTCCCTGAATTCATTAATGGCGCTGCTTTTTAGCGGAAACACCATCTGGCTTTGCATGTCAATCACTACCAACGAATGGTTTGTTGGTGTCAATAACTCAGCAGAAGGTTTCTGTGCTGCAACGTGGTTACCTGTAATCAGGAGGAATAAAAACAGTGATGCGATGATAGTTTGTTTCATTGTTTGTTTCATTTTATTTTTTTTTAGTGATAAATAATTAACGACTTAGTTCTAATATTTTAGTGCTGTTTCCTTTAGGCTGATAGTTTATAAATACTTGTTTTGTCAGAATATGATAAGTGGTCTGTAACATCAAATAGAAAATTGTAAAAGTTGATACAGTCTGCAGTACCACAGGAAATACCTGGTTGATTAACTGCTGATGGCTAATTAAATAGCTGAATGCTCATGGCAGTTAATGGAAAACTCACACAACGCATTTAGACTCACCAGTATCAGGCCCAAAAGCGAATTGTTGTTGCTATTTTCCTGATGTAAAGATCAACTTCATAAATAATTTATAGTTTTCTCTGTAATTCAACTTTGTTGATAATTTAATTCAACCTGAATTATTTTTTCTTGAAAATTGATCAGCGAGAAATAAGGGAAAGAGTAACCGCAATGAGTATTATTAAAATGAGCTGGCAACATTAAATTTTGTCAGTTAAAAACATTTGGTAACGAAATAATTTCTTGAATACTGCAATCATACAAAATTCCCTACTGAAGCAACATCTGGCAATTTGAATAGTCGATGTTTCGAATTAAATCAATATTTCAGATTTCATTATTTTATTTAAATCTGAAGAAAAAGAATTTTGATATTTGGAATTACTTCATTTTTTTATCTTCTTTAAAAAATATAATCTGTACTTAAAAAACAAGACTTATGTTCATATACAATTGTATTGAGTATGCTCTTGTTTGTATCTGTTGATTTGGCTGTAACAAGTGAGCGGATAGAGAACGAACGCAGGGCATCATATACAGAAAGCGTGCCTTCTGCACTATCCTTTCTGCCGGTGAAGGGAAATACATCCGGCCCACGCTGTGCCTGGCAGTTAATGTTCACACGACTTACAAGGTTTACAAAGGAATCAATCAACGTCGCAACTTCTCCGGGATCATTACTGAATATGCTCACCTGCATACCATGAGAAGCATTTACCTGGTAGTTAACAGGTTCATCAATTGTATCAAATATCACTACCGGAACAACCGGTCCAAACTGTTCTTCATGGTACAAACGCATTTGCTCATTTACCGGGTAAACCAATGTTGGCATAACTAATGATTCTTCTGCCAAGCCACCTTTTTCATTTACAATACGGGCACCTTTCGAAACTGCATCCACAATACATTCTCTTAGATAACCGGGTTTTGAAGGTTCAGGTAAGGGTGTGATACGAACATCTTTTTCCCATGGCAAGCCAACAGGTAATGCGTCAATTGCCTTACTTAGTTTCTCTACAAATTCATCAGCCACATCCCGCTGTACAAACAATAGCTTCAACGCAGTACAACGTTGCCCATTAAATGAGAGCGCACCTAAAACACATTCACTAGCGGCAACATCCAGGTCAGCATGCTTTGTAATAACTGCAGCATTTTTTGCATCAAGACTCAATACGGCCCTTAACCGATTCACTTTAGGATGGAGTTTTTTAAGCCCGTTCGCAACTTTACTTGATCCGATAAACGCTAACACATTCACCTTTCCGGTTTCCATGATGGGTGTTATTATTTCAGCGCCATTCCCATAAAGCGTATTCACAACACCTTTAGGAAAAGCATCCTTAAAAGCGTTCAACAATGGGTAATACAGCAGCACTCCATGTTTAGGCATCTTGAATAAGATGGTATTACCCATGATAAGTGCCGGAATAAGTGTTGTGAATATTTCGTTGAGGGGATAATTAAAAGGTCCCATACTTAGCACAACGCCAAGTGGAGTTCGCCTGATTTGAGCAATGATGCCTTCATCCTGCTGAAACCGGGATGATGCACGGTCTGTTTCTTTCAATGCACCAATTGTATCGTTTATATAATCAATAGTTCGGTCAAATTCTTTTGTTGCATCAGCCAATGTTTTTCCTATTTCCCACATGAGCAGTTTAATCACCATGTTCCGTTGCTGGAGCATCAGGTAAACAAAATGCTGCATACATTTTATCCGGCCTTCCACACCCATTGAGGGCCACTCACCTAATCCATTATTATATGCAGCCTCAGCAGCTTCAAGTGCTTCAATCGACTGTTTACCCGATGTCCTGGGAACACTTCCTAATATTTTACGATTTAATCCACCTGGACCGGGAATACATACAGGCGAATAGATTGTTATGTAAGGGCCTTCCCATTTAACACATTCGCCATTGAGCAAATAAACACATTGCTGTATTTCGTCTAATTTATATTCTTCAGCAAACTGATCTTCTGTTTTAAAAATACTTTCCATAATCGATGTTTCATTTATTTGAATATCTCTTCAGAATTTTACAAATTGTTGCAATTCAAAAAATATTTCTACCCTTGGTATTGATAGTTAATTCGTGGTATGATGGTCTGTGCTGCTCGAAACGGTTTCCCATTCGTCAATTTCTTTTTGCATACTGGCCATTTTTGTACGGAAGGCTGCTACAGCATCTTTTCCTATAGGCAAATGGACTGGTGGATTTTTGCTATTCGTTAATTCTATTAATACCTGGGCCAGTTTTGCAGGATCGCCTGGCTGATTGCCATCCAACTGTTTCATGAATTGTCTCACTCCACCAACGGAATCATTATAACTTTCAAGGATTACCCGGGAATTCTGATACGATTCATTGGAAGCAAACTTTGTACTGAACAAACCGGGTGCAACCGAGGTAACATGAATACCAAATGGCTTTACTTCAATTGCAAGCCCTTCGGATATGCCTTCGACTGCAAATTTGGTTGAACCATAAATACCAAAACCGGGAAAAGAAACTCCATAGCCAAACAGAGAAGACACATTAATGATATGACCTGAACCTTGCCTGCGCATGTGAGGCAAAACCGATCGTGTTACATTAAGGAGTCCAAATACGTTTGTCTCATATTGTTGTTTTACTTCTTCATCAGAAGCCTCTTCGGTAGCAGCCAGTAATCCATATCCGGCATTGTTAACCAACACATCAATGGTACCAAACGTGGCTATGGATTTTTCAACACCGGCTTTAACTTCACCTTCCCTGGTTACATCCAACTGCACTACCAATAGGTTGTCTTTTTCGTTTAAAGTTTCAGCGAGCGCTTCTTTATCTTTTCTTACTGTTGCTACTACTTTATCTCCGTTTTTGAGCGCTGCCCGGGCGATAGCCAAACCGAATCCTTTCGAAGCGCCGGTAATAAACCATACTTTCTGTTTCATAATGTTGATGTTTTAATGATATTATTATTTAAGGAATAATTGAAAATTCATTTTTTACTTTCCTGTTTGATTCAACTTTGTTGATTATCGAATTCATACTGCCATGATTTCTGTTGCCGACGGATAATCGGCATAACCTTTCTCTCCACCGGTATAAAAACTATCATGGCTGGCTTCTGCCAAAATAATTCCTTCAGCAAACCTTCTTACTAAATCGGGATTGGCAATAAAAGGGCGGGCAAAAGAAACCAAGTCAGCTTTATTATCTCTGAGTATGGCATTACCCGATTTCCAGTCAAAATCCATATTAGCCATAATAGTACCCGAATAAATATTTCTGAAATAGCCGAAAAAATCTTCCTGCAAAACTGATATGGGAGTATTGGTAAGATTCATAGAAGGACGTACCAATTGAATAAACCCAAGCTTATAGTCATTTAGTTTTGACATCAGATAGTTGTATGTTGGAATTGTATTACTATCCGGACGAATGATGCCATTATTAAAAGCCGCAGGAGTAAATTTAATGGCAAGCTGTGTATGGTTGAACACTTCCAAAAGAACATCTAATATTTCAAAAAGTAAACGTGATCTATTTTCAATAGAACCTCCATATTGATCAGTTCGCTGATTAGTAGATTCACTTAAGAACTGTGGTATTAATGTAAATAACTGAGCATGTAATTCAATACCATCGAACCCCGCTTCCTTCGCATTAACAGCTGCCTGTTTAAATTCCTGAATGGTTGATTTGATTTCCGGAATGGTATATGCTCGAGGGGTTAGTGTATCTTTAAATCCAGTAGGAGTATAACTTTTTTCCTGTGGGTTGATGGCAGAAGCGCCTAAAGGTAATGCTCCATTTAATAAATCAGGATGTGATACAGCGCCACTATGTACCAGTTGCAAAAAGATTTTTCCTTCATTTTCATGCACTGCCTTCGTAACTTCTTTCCAGCCATCGATCTGTGCCTGTGAATAAATACCCGGCAGGTTAATAAACCCAATGGCACTTTCACTAACCCAAACACTCTCAGTAAGGATAAGTCCTGCAGAAGCTCTCTGTGCATAATACTTGGCATGCAGCGCTGTTGGTGCAAGCTCCGGATTATCAGATCTACCCCTTGTCATAGAAGCCATCACAATTCGATTATTCAAATGCAATTCACCCAATGCAAAGCCTGTTAAAAGTGGTTCCCGATTGATGTACTTCATATATTCTAATTTTTAAATGATACGATTTCAGTTTATTGATTCGATTTATAATTAACAGTTCACTGGATTAGTAGTAAAATTTTTATTAATGGTGTAATTGTTTATGCTATTTAAACTGTTGTGGAAATGGAAAGAAATTCAGTTTACTCGATAGTCCTTTCAATAATTTCCAATCATATACTGTAACATTTTCATTTTCATATACTTTGAGTGTAAATGGTAAAAGAACAAGTAAAACATTTATGGATAAAGGAAAATTATTTTAGTATTTATAATACATTCAAAGAAAAACAGTAATTACAAAAGACATCTCCAATCACTTTATACAGGTCAAAAGAAAACAGTTTATAAAGTCAGGTTTGATATAAAGAACTATAAAGTATATTATCATTACAAACACAAGATTCCGGTTCATACAACAACTGATTTTCAGTCTGTATAATTTCCTGTCTGCGTTAGCAATGTAAAATTGAAGTATTTAATAAAAAGCTGTTTTCCGTTTTAATTAAACTTTATTGATTTTCCGATTCAAACACATTTTCGTTAAGTTAAACTCATCAACACTGAGTTGTCATAAGCTATGTATCCTAATTTGACATTACGACACGCCTCTTATAATCAGATTAAAAAAATGAATTAGAAAATCAGCCGGATTTTGTTGGAATTATAGAATCACATAAAACAAACAACATGAAACCTAATCCTGGCATCGGGGAAAACCATTCGTAATTTGTCAGCATTGAACTGAATAAGTTATTGGTAGATGAGTTTATTTTGAATACAAAAACAAGAAACTATCACTGGAATATTGAAGGCGCTAACTTTTATGAAATGCATCAGTTTTATGATCAACAGGTTAATGAGATCAATAAAAAAACAGATGATATAGCTGAGAGAATCCGTACCATCGGCTTCTATGCTAAAGCCACGCTTGAAGATTACCTGCGGCTTACCAGCTTAATTGAGCAACCTTATACCAATTTACAAAATGATCAATTAAAATATTTACGTGGCGGTCACGAAACAATCATCAATAATCTTCGCAGATTGATTCCATTCTTTGCGGATAAGTACAACGATGCCGGCAGCAGTGATTTTGCTACCCAACTGATGGGAAAACATGAAAAAATGACCTGGATGATCAGGTCTCATTTTAATAATTGATGCTCATGTGATTTACTCATTACTGTAAATATCTTCCAGGGCAATATCATTACAGGTATCTTTTTTTGTTAAAAGTCCGCACGCCATTTCAAAAATGAAGAAAGGTTGGCGATAACCAATTTTGTTCCTTTTACTTAAAATGTAGGTTCGACATTACACGACACATGTGTCAAATAGCGAAATATCGCTTCCGATTTTAATCTATATTTCACACACTGTTTTAATTATCAATAACTTAAGATTTGGCACCCGCTTTGAATTTATAGAAGCGAAAATTGTTCCCTGCATCAGCCTTTAATTTATTAGAAATTAAACTTGATGCACACGGGCAAAACATTCATTAAACATCAACTGCCAACAAATGATATTTAACATAAACAAACCGCTTACTTATTCTTCTGACTCATCTGCAATAAAGAAAAAAACATTAACCTTTAACGGCTCCGGGGCAATAGATTATATCTCCTGTTACCGGTACTATGAAGATGCGACTTATTCGGACGAGAACAGGCTACTCGTAAACATCTCTGGCACCGTAAATCTTACGAATGGTCATTCAAAGTATATAGTGGACAAACACCAAATGGCATTTCTTAAAAAAAGTACACTCTTTGAATACCAAACAATCGGTGATGTCGAAGGGAAACATAAGGCTGAATTTTTTATTTTCAATCTTGGTTATGACCTTGTGAAAGAATTTTCCATCATAACACAATTAATACCTTTATCAAAAACTGATACCAATAGTATTGTGATAAGTAATGTGCACTCAAACTTTTTAAAGTTTACAAACTCTTTATCCACTTACCTCGAGGATGGAAGGGAGGTAGACGATACTTTAGTGAAGATTAAATTATTAGAATTATTATACAGTTTAAAAAATAATCATTCCGGTTTGCTGGATCTTTTCCTGGATTTAAAAAAGGAGATGAGACCTAACATTACAATAATTGTGGAAGAAAACTTTATGAACCCTCTTTCGATCAATCAACTCGCCAGGTTAGCAGGAAGAAGTCTTTCCAGTTTTAGAAGAGATTTTGTATCAGTTTATAATACAACTCCTTCCCAATGGATCAGGGAGCGAAGGTTAAAAAAATCCAGAGAGTTTCTCTTGAACACCAATATGACAATTACAGACATTTGCTATACATTGGGGTTTGAGAATATTGCGCATTTTTCAAGATTATTCAAATCGCAATTCGGGCATTCCCCCACAGAATACAGATTGCAATTACTTTCTGCCTGATATGAATTTTGACGTATAGAAAAAATCAAGTTTTTATCACTTAATGCTACCCGTTAACCATGATGTTCTTTGCGGATACCTAATTTTTTTATTCGTGAATTTAAAGTACTTGGCGGAATGCCTAATATTTCTGCAGCGCCACCTTCACCGGCAATTTGGCCATTTACGTGTTTTAATATTTTCAAAATATATTCCTTTTCATTTTCAAAAATCGTTTGGATTTTAAAACTTTCTGATCCTGGCTCAGTTACTGTTCTGGATTTTTTATTTGGAAGATCTAACTCTTTAATCGCATCACCTGTAGTAAGCAGTACGCTTCGTTCGATCAAATGTTCCAGTTCCCTGATATTACCGGGCCAATCATACTGTTGTAATTGCTCCAGCGCCTTATTGCTAAAATTGGTTATTTTCTTACCTGCTTTTTTTGAAAAACGCAAAATAAAATGAGAAGCCAGTTGCGAAATATCTTCACGTCTTTTTCTGAGTGGCGGTAGTTGAATTGGAAATATATTTAACCTGTAATACAGGTCGCTTCTGAATTTGCCCTCTTCCATCAATTTTTCAAGATCACGATTAGTGGCAGCAATGATACGCACATCCGTTTTGATGGTTGTTTTACCTCCAATTCGTTCTATTTCTTTTTCCTGCAGCGCTCTTAATAATTTTACCTGTAACTCTAAAGGCATTTCTCCAATCTCATCCAGGAATAAAGTGCCATTATTAGCCAATTCAAATTTGCCGATCCGTCTTTCAAATGCCCCGGTAAAACTTCCTCTTTCATGACCAAACAATTCACTCTCAATTAAATTAGCTGGCAGCGCTGCACAGTTAATTTTAATCATTAATTTATTCTTCCGTGGCGATGCATTATGAATGGCCCTGGCAATCAGTTCTTTTCCTGTGCCTGTTTCGCCCAATAATAAAACGGTACTGTCAGAAGATGCAACCTGGGTTACCATTCGGAATACCTTCTTTATTTCAGGACTTTCACCAATTATCTCTGAATAATTATGAGCCGTTTCAATCTCTTCTTTCAGGTATATCTTTTCCTCTTCAAGCTGTTCTTTATATTGCTCTATTTCGACTAATTGCTCATTCACTTTTTCATTGGCAATAATATTGGAGACAGCAATGGTTATCTGCGAACAAATACTTTTCAAAAAAGGTAGCTGCGAGGGCAGCAATCCAAAATCATCATGTTTAAGGCTGATGAACGCAATATTTTTTTCTCCCAATTGAAGCCGCATTCCTGTAAGGTTTCTCAAACCGGTTTCAATGGCTGCTGCAAGGTAAACCGGCGGATTTTTCCAGGTAGCCCATTCTTCTACTTTAAAAGTAACCGGCACATCAGATTCCAGAATTTTATTGAATACACCATCATTTACATTAATGGGAATATCCAACAGTTTCAGAAATTCCTTCTTCTTAAAAATTTCGTTCTCAATGTCATAGAGGAACCGAATAACAGTTTGTTGATCTTCACTCAGGATATTAATTACGTAATCTTCTATGGAAAACAACTTCATTAATTGCTGCTTTAATATTTTAGCAAAAATATATTTATCCCGTACCGATGCAAGGGCATTGCTAAACTCCAACAATAAAGACTTTTCTGCTTCTCGACCATTTATCTCATCATTGGCCATGATATTGGATATTGAAATGGCTAACTGTGAGCAAATACTTTTGAATAAAGGCCGTTGAAAAGTAAATGGGCTGATACCATCTTTCCTGAAATTCATGACAGCAATATTTTCACTACCAAGTTTGATGGGAACACCCGCCATTCGTTTTAAATCGATAGCTTTTGCAGCGTTTGAATAAGCTGGAGGTGTGGAGGAATCAAACCATTCTTCTACATTAAAAGCAACCAGGTCATCACCGGCAAGTATTTTATTAAATACGCCATCATTAACGTCGGTATCAATATGAATTAATTTTTGAAAATCCGGATGTTGTGCAAAATCAGCTTCGTTATCAAATAAAACAGGACGATGTGTTTTTTTATCCTTACTAAGGGCGTGTATAACATAGTCTTCTATTCCAAACAAATCTTTTAATTGACTTTTTAAGACTTTCGCCAGCATTTGTTTATCTCTTGCAGAGGCCATAGAATTACTGAAATCCAATAACCTCGTTTTCTCTTTTTCTCTTCTTAAAAGCTCATCATCGCTAATAATGCTGGCAACTGCTATTGCAATTTGAGAACAAATACTTTTAAATAGCGGAGCTTCCGAATTAAAAAAAGAATTTCCTGTACTTAAAAACAGAATGGCGATTATTGTGTGGTCCAGTATAATTGGAATACCATTGATCTTACTAACCCCGATTTTTTTCATGATTGAGGTATAGGCGGTACTTGCTTTAGGGTCCTTAAATCTTTCCTCAATAGTAAACTCAATTGGGCGACCTTCAGAAAGAATATTTTCTAAGATCCCATCATTTATCTGTGAATTGGTCCGCATCTTTCTATAGAATTCAACATTGTGATGTCTGTACAATGACTCAGCCTCCGAATCTATTAAAAGAGGAAAATAATATTTTTTATCCTCACTAAACCCATATAAAATATAGTTGTTTATGTTGCTGAATAATTCTATCAGCTGCTTTTTCAGGATACCTCCAAGGGCATTTCGATCTCTGGTAGAAGCCATCGCATTACTAAACTCCAGAAGTCTTGTCTTTTCAGCCTCCCTCTCCAGAATTTTTTCATTGGCCAGTATATTGGAAACAACAACGGCTAATTGTGCACAGGTGCCTCTTAACAAAATACTTTTCGGATCAACTGCCCCTTTATAAGCAAGATGAAAAATTACATACCCAATGTTTATTCCACCCACCCGTAGCCGGACTGCTAAATAGTATTTGAAACCTGCCTTCTTCCAAAAAGCAACATAGGCCGGCATATCTGTTTGATTGATTACGTCATCAACATCTATCAGAAGTGGCTCCTCAGACTGTAAGATCTGCGAGCAAATCGGATCATGAATACTGTACCTGGCAGTTGTGATGGATGTATAATCTGAGAATTGCTTTGTTCTATCCGTAAACTCTAACGTGAAAGCACTGTATGTTTCTCCACCCTCATCTATTTGTGCAATACCAAATTCTTCCAGCGAGAACAAGGTCATTATTTTAGTGTTAACTACCCGGGATAAATCTTCCCTGCTTTTTAGTGCTGCAATTTCATTACTCAAAGACAAGAGTATTGATTTTTCTTCCTCTCTTTTTTGTACTTTTTCGTTTGCTAATATATTAGAAACGGCAACTGCTAATTGAGAACAAACCCCTTTTAGTAAAAAATTATTTGTATTAATTAACGCATTCTTTTCGAGAATAAATATTGCGGTACCAATAACCGACCCTCCAGCCCGAAGGGCAGCAATCAATACCCTTTGAATTCCCGATTTTTTCCAAAAATAAACGTACGCTGGCATATCTGTTTTTTTCGCCAGTTCCTCCACTTCATATAGCACCGGATCCTCTGCATTTATAACTTCATTAAATAAAGGATCTTCAACACTAAATTCGGTGGCAATAGTTTTATCGTAATCGGAATGACTACTTATTATTTCCCCTATATCCATCACTAAAGCACTGAAAGTTTTGCCAGTTTCGTCAATTTTTGAGAATCCAAATTCCTGAATCGAAAAAAGCTTTTTTATTTTCTTATTCACCACATGAAATAAATCCTCCCGGCTTTTTAACGCTGCAATCTCTTGACTTAAAGATAGAAGTAAGTTTTTTTCTTCCTCTCTTTTGGCAATTTCTTCATTGGCAATAATGTTAGCAGTAGCAATTGCAATTTGAGGTGTTATTTTTTTTAGTAAATCGAGTGCACCTTTTGTGAAAGAGTTATTTTTTTCTGATAATAATACAAATAGACCGATCATCTTATTTCCTTCTATCAATTTGAGGGAAATGAATTTCTTTATGCCGGTGCGGTGAATAAACGAAACCTCACTATTACCAGCCAGCAAAAGTGATGTTACATTCTGAACAACGGGCGTCACATAGTCTATTACGCTGTCGTCGTCAACAGGGTATTCTATATCCAGCTGCCGGTTAAATTCAACATTTTCCTTACGCCCTTTTTCAACATGAAAAATATATGATTTACAGGTTCTTGTATCATTGTAGTATTGCATTATAAAACTGTCATCAAAATCGATGTATTGCTTTAAGCTATTACGTATTAAATTCAACATATCCTCCTTTCCACGTATGCGGGCAATTTCACTACTCAGTAAAAGCAGCACCTCTTGTTGTGTTTGTTTTTTGGTTTGCATGCCGTAAAAAATTTCAACTAATAAAATATTATAGGATTACAAAAATATAAGCCAGTCAATACAATTCGAAATAATACAAACTGTGATAGTGACCTAACTATCGAATGGGATAACCGCTGCCAGTAAATTATTCTTCGCTATCAATATATTAAAAGTCAAATGTCAATAAAGATTGTACCGTTTCTTTTAAAGAATTTGATAAAAAGTATTGAAAACTGCAAAGCAAAAATATCAAAACTCTCTACTTTATTTTCACCCCTTGTAAAATATTATATAACTCCCGGCGGCTGTAACACTGCCTGAAAAACCGATCTTTAATGTTAGTTTAACCAGCGATTGAACGATAATAACCTCCCACAAAGGTAGTCTCTGATCTTCTTGTGTTCATTTGCTCAACACAAACTTCGTAGCAACTTTTACTTTATGGATCCGACGGTGTTTTATGTAAATTTTTAAATTTGTTATTTTTATTCAGGCTTAGGTTTAAAACAAAAAAACGAAAGGCTTTGATTATTAAACCGAAATGCCTGTAAGTCGCTTTAGGTTCATTATAAACAAGTTCGAAAATTGTACAGGGAGGATGACTTTTTGGGATTTAACCGAATCCAAAGGCTCGTAAACTTCAATATTTACGTTTTTTTTATTTTAGGTCACTCAATCCACCTAAGCAATCCAATAGCAACCGGATATGCTCAGGCGATCTGGATGCCTTTGAATCAGGGTGGTTTGATTATTGCTAAAACCGGATGTAAATATTTTGTACCAGGCGATGGTTTTCGATTTGGCTTTATTGGAGTGGCACGCTTATACGGTAGAACTTTACGCATCGGAATATGCGAATAGTTGTTCAGTCTTCAACCTGCAGGCTAATAAAAATTCGCACTCAGGCGGCCGCTGGTCTTCTCACCGGCAGAAAGTAATTACACTGCCTTACATTATTCAATAATGCGCTATTGTAAATGCATATCTTGTCAGATGCTCGTGACCAATAAATCAACGGCTATAACATAACCCGCATAAAAGGCAATGATACAAGCCCGGATATCATTAGAAGAGATGAATTAATTGGGCGCATGCATACCAGTAATGGTTTTTATTGCAGGCAGTACATGAAGATGCTGTCCAAAGTCTGCATTCAGACCCGTGGAATACGATAAAGGAATAAAAATGCCGTTCCCTATTTTTTAGACATGCCTGCTAGCATACCTTTCAAATATCCAATCGTTTCGGAAACCGCAGGTATTGGATTGTCGGGGAAACCTTCGTATTCTATACCGACCAGGTTATCATATTTTATCTTAATCAATGATTGCACGATAGCAGCAAGATTGAGCACTCCCCGGCCGGCCTGGATGGTTGCGCCGCTGGGTTCGGTAGAATTGATGTCCTTAAAATGCAGGTCATACAGTCGTTCCCGGTACTTTACAATGGCTGCCGCCGGGTCCGCTTTTGCACGGGCAGTATGTCCTACGTCAATGCACATGCCAATTCTGGCATCGTATGATTGAACTGCTTTCCATACATCTGAGGGCGCAGGAAAACGCTTGTCTTCCGGACCATGGTTGTGTATCGCCAGCCGGATGTCGTATTCTTTCACCATGCGATCCAGTATGGGCATTGAATCCGGATGCGGACTGCAAACTATGGTTGGTATGTTGCAATCCTTTGCATATTGAAATGCCCTCCGGATATTGCCTTCATCATTTTCCATGGTGATGTTGCCGCAACTGATGGGCGTAATACCAGCATCGGTAAATTGCCGGATGACCGCTTTTCTTTCGTTGGGTGAACTTGTCAGCGACAAATGAAAATCTTTGATAGAGATGTAATTCAATCCCAGCTGCTGCATTGCTTTGATGGTATCCGCAACAGATAACTTCCTGAATGTATAGGAAGCTATGCCCACCTTAAAACCATTCCATGGATCTTTGTTTTCCTTATAGGCCGAACCTGCCTGGATGGCAATTGCTGCGGGAGTGTTTCTAAAAAGCGAGGATCCAACGGCAGTAAGTATCCCTGTTTTAATTACCTGCCGTCGGGAAAATAAATGATTCATACACAAGTTTTTAAGTATTCCCGTAAATCGAATGGGTGATAGCTGCATTCCGCTTACGCAACGCAGCCAATAAAGATAAGGAGTAATTTCTTTTTAGACACCGATAATGCTGCCACCGCTCTTTAACGCAACGGCAAAGGAAAAAGTACAGCGAGAGTAATACAAGCGATCAAACAAGGCTGAAGCATTTCTTGTTGTATTTACGGTAGTTCATAATGAATTATAATCCAACATACCTCGATATAAACATATCCTCGCGGCCATAATTTCAATTACAATACCATGTATCAGGAATTCCAAAAAGAGCCGATGGTATTTGTATAAATATTGCATGGCCTTTTCCAAATCATCAAAACTCATATTGTTCCAGGATCATAACAATATAAATGTGTTTCAAATCTCTGTTGAATAAAGGATGAACGCCGGCAACCCAAGCGCAGCTTTCAAACAAAGCCTGGATCCATTTGGAAACCTGGTACCCTTATGCGGTAAATTGAAAAAAAAATCAGGAAGCATTGGCCCTGATAATATTATTCAATCTGCTGGTTTAGTAAAATATTATACACATTGACTATTAATCCGAATTATAAATTTTGATATGAAATAGTTATTGACTATGTTTGACCTGTCCCTCAATTATCCCAATCCGGTAGCTGAATCCAAAACTACAGTCTAACCTGCAACACCAACAAATGTTTGTTATTTAATCAACTGCTTATTTGCACATAAATTTTTATTATGAAGAAATATCTCGTTTTATTTCTTACATGTATTGCCTTTACAACCAAAGGGCAAAATGTTGGTATTGGTACCACTACCCCCAATAGTACCGCTGCGCTTGATATTAATTCAACCAGTAAAGGAATGCTCATTCCGCGCCTTACAACAACTCAACGAAATGCTATTAACAATCCGGCAATGGGCCTGCTGGTTTTCGATTCAGATAAAGGTACTGTCATGTTTTATGACGGCACCGCCTGGAGATCCTTGTCTTTTACAGATGAGAATAAAACTGATCCGCAAAGCAGGTCTTCCACCCAACCGGCATTATCTGCGGGCTTTGGCACCAGGGTTTCAATATCAGGGAATTATGCCATTATTGGTGCGCCGCGATATGGTGCAACAGGGTTATTCAATATGGGTTTGGCTTATATTTTTAACAAAACTTCAAGTGGCTGGAAACAGGTGGCAAGATTAGCCGCCCGTGATTCTGCAACGGGTGATTATTTTGGAGGATCTGTTGCCATATCAGGTGATTATGCAATTGTGGGAAGCCCAAATAAAAAAATTAATCAAAATATAGCACAAGGCGCATCTTATGTATTTCGAAGATCCGGTTCAGCCTGGGTATTGGATACAGTTTTAGCAAAACCAGGAGGTCTTTCATACGAGGATTTTGGTTGGTCAGTTGGCGTTTGTGCTTTTAATACCGGCGGACCTGGCATTGCTATTGGAGTTCCATATTCGGATGCGGGTGGACCCGACAGGGGAGAAGTATATTGTTATAAAAAGACAGGTACTCTTTGGTCATTCGTACAAAATATCATTCCCACCGATTTATTCAACGCTGATTATTACGGCTCCACTATTGCTATGGATACAGATTATGTAGCCATTGGCGCCACCGGTCAGGATAACAATCTTTATGCATATGCCGACGCAGGCGCAGCCTATGTTTATGCTTTCGGCGGAGGTGTGTGGAACTTTCAACAAAAATTGCAGGGCACCACAGTTAGAGGACAATTTGGTTTTGCTTTGAGCCTTTCTTCCAATAAGCTGGCAGTGGGTGCGCCATGGGCTACCACTTACAGCAATACAAGTTCCTCTGTGTATATATACACCCGAACGGGATCCACATGGACCAATACCACTTCAATGTTTATTTACAATTTTGAAGTGGTACCGAATGCCGGCCAGATACAGCCTGTCTCGGGAACAACATCCATATCGATCGCAAATCTCACTTTTGGCATTTCGTTGAGTTTGGCGGGCAATACATTACTCATCGGAGCTTCAGGCGGCACTGATTATCCTAATGGCGGAAGCAGCTACTATTCTGACCGGATCGGTTCGGTATACATTTATAAAAATTTTTCCGGGAACAACTATACCCGAACGGACATTATACAATCTGAATTTCCTGGTAACGGCGATTTGTTCGGACAAACCGTGAGCATTTCCGGCAACGCCTATATTATAGGGAGCCCGCATGCAATTATCAATGGACTGGTCAACGCAGGGAATGTTTATTTTGGCAATCAATAAATTGATTTCATAGCAAATCTCATTAGTGAGCGTATTTGTGAGTGCAATTATTGAATATATTGATGACTCACAGTTGTGCAAAATGCCTGATACATGGGTTCGTCCACTTTAATTTTCGTGGAAGTGATTTACTTTTTTTAATATCTGAAATTTCCTCGTAATTATCTTTTAAGTATTTCCAGTACATCCTCCTTTCGTCTCCTGGAAACTTCTACTTTAGATGAATCCGTCATGGTTAGCGTTCCATCCGTTAAAAAGTTAATAACATGCGCCCTGTTTACGAGGTGAGATTTATGAACCCTTAAAAATCCATAGTTTACCAGGATTGCTTCGTAATGTTTTAAGGTATAGGTGGTGAGCACTGAAGCATGGTTGGTGAAAAAGAATTTTGTATAGTTTCCTTCTCCTTCCAGCCGGATAATATCCTCCGGCTTATGAAAAAATGTGCCGGCTGATGCGGACAATGCAAGCTTGAAATCCCGTTTGTCAGTCACATTCAGGTTATACATGAAATTATTGTATAATGATGGGTTGCCTATACCGCTATTTTGCTTTTCGATAAAACGGTTAAAAGAATTTCGCAATTCATCGGCATCAATGGGTTTTAGTAAATAATCCAATGCACTAAATCGGATTGCATCTATCGCGTATTCATCATGAGCTGTGGTAAATATTATACTGAAATTTACTTTTGGTACCTTTTTTAATAATTCAAATCCACTCATCACCGGCATGTGTATATCGATGAATAACAATTGTGGTTCAAAACTTTTTAAAAGATGCAGACCTTCATATACATCAGTAGTAGTTTTGAGATTGGTTATTTCTGGTATATAATGCTCAATCATCAGCGATAAGGTTTTTATTGCTGTAGATTCATCATCAATAATTAAAGCTTTGATTGTATTCATCATTTTTTATTGCCAATAAATATTTTTAACGTAACCTGTGTTCCCTGCACCAAACCGTTCACATCGGTTATGTCTGAAATGGCGGCATCAAATGGTCTGTCATATTGCTGCTGCAGCAATTTTAAACGCTGCTGCACCATCGACATTCCTTTCGATTCGTTCTCGGGATTGCCTGCTCCGTTATTTAGTTTTAGTTTAGCCGCTGCAGCCCGGCCGATGCCATTGTCCCGGATGGTAGCCAGCAAAATGTCTTCTGATTGAAGGTCGAAATATATACTAAGATTCCGTTCTTTATACAGCGGCATTAATCCGTGCCAGATCGCATTTTCCACAAAAGGTTGCAGCATCATGGGTGGAATTTTAATTTCATCAGGATCAATTTCATCAGTCATATTGATCCCGTAAGTAAAGCTGTTTCCAAAACGAAATTGTTCTAATTGCAGGTAACTGCTTAGTATTTCAATTTCCTTTTCCAGTGTTATAAACTGCAGGTTGCTGCAATGCAGTATCTCCCTTTGTAGTTTTGAAAATTTCGAAAGATATTTATTCGCTTCAACTACATTGCCCTGTAATATATAATGCTGTACACTATTGAGCGCATTAAAAATGAAATGTGGATTCATCTGCATGCGCAATGCGGTAAGCTGAGAGGTGGCAAAATCCTTACTAAGCCGCAACAATTCCATCTCCTTTTCCATTGCCTGTTGTCCTGCTTTTATCACATCTATTTTGCCGGCGCAGAGCGAAGCAATGGTAGTCAGTATTTCCAGATGCCGTTCGGTATAAAACGCTTTTTTGGAATGTTCGCTGTCTATTACGCCCAACACTTTTCCATTATTTATAAGAGGAACTGCAATTTCTGAAAACCGCTTTGCATCATCAACGATATACCGGTCATCGGCTGTAGTGTCTGGTATGATTTCTGCCTTGCCGGTTGCCGCAACCGTACCTACAATACCTTTACCAACAGGGACTTCAATCGGGTTAATAATTTTTTTGCCATCAGTGGTTTTTGGCCCCCAGGCTGCTTTTTGAACCAGCACGTTGCGTTGCTCATCTTTAAGGTAGATTACACAGTCTTCAAAATTTAATTCAGCGATACAGTTTTTAGTTACATCCCATAAAATATCATCAATGCTGCTGATACTGTTCATATCGGTAGCAAAATGATTGATGATCTTTTCTATTTCTAGTTGCTCCCTGTACCTCGTTGCTTTTAATTTTTGTAGTTCCGTTTTTACTGCCTCTCTTTTTTTGATAAACCGTATTCGCTGGCGGATAAGGAAAATAGCCAATATACTAATGGTGGCAAAAACTGTAACAAAAAACCACCATGTTTTCCAGAAAGGAGGGATGATAACAAAGGCATACACTGCATCTGCCTTACTCCACACGTTTTTACCATTTAGTGCTTTCACCCGAAAAGTATATTCGCCGGGTGACAAATTCTCGAAACTAATGCTGCGCAGGTTGTTGCTATTCTTCCAGTTGGTATCCAGGCCTTCCAGCTTGTAATAGTAGCGGATATTTGCCTGGTCTGTATAGTCGGGTGCTGTAAAATTGAAATTCAAAGAATTATTTGCATAGAGGAAATTGTTATTATCACTGTGTTTAATAAAAGAATCCGGGGAGACCGATTGGTTATTTTTTATAAGCCTGGTGCCTGTTATGTACACCAGCGGTGCAACCGTTGATGGCGAAAGGAGAGAAGGCTGAAAAGAGGTAAAGCCAAATACGGTAACCGCCCAGATGCTGCTATGTTTTGCCTGGCACAAACGCATATAACTGTAACCCGGCTTTATAAATCCATCTGATTCATCAAAATTTAGAATCCTGCCTTTAAAATTTCCGCTTCTTCCGATTACGCTAATCCCTTTACTGCTGCCCGCCCAAATATTGTTTTCATTGTCTGTCAATAATGTTAAATAATGACGGCTGTTAAGACCGTCATCATCTGTGTACTGTTTTATAATTTCCAGTTCGTTTTTTGCATTGAAGGTACATTGCAAAATTCCTTCACCCGATGTGGCGATCCACACTTTTCCTGCTTTATCCTGTATCATGAAATTTACATACAATTGTTTACCATCAGGCATGTATTTTTTTAATGAATCATTTTGCAGGTAAACTAAACCTTCTTCACCACCCAGCCAGATGCTACCACCGGGTGCTTCTATGGCAGCAAAAAATTTGGCATACCGGCTGATATTGGGTTCATAAAGAAATTTTTTAAAGGAAATTGTTTTGTCATTTTTAACGATGATCTCACTCATGCCCTGGTCACCGGTAACATATAATTTTCCATTTCGCGTTTTGATAAAATGGTAAAGCGAATTATCATGTAAGCCGTTATCAATGGTGTACCGTTCTGCTTTACCATTCCTTATTAACGCTAAACCCTGGTAACCACTCGCCGCCCATAGCCATCCTCTTTCATCTTCGTACAATGCTTTTATCTCGGCATCATGAACCAGGTGGTCTTCAAACAAGCTAAATATATTCCCTTCCTTTTTAAAAACCTTTCCCCTGTTGGCGCCCAACAAAATCTTTCCATTTTTCAATTCTGTAACCGAATAGAAATCATTTGACGATTGCGGTGTATCAAAAGACCAGGAATTAAAAATGGAAGGTTTTAATTTAATCAACCCGTCATGTGAGGCCACCCAAAGAAAATTATTGTCGGCGAGTACCACTGTTGGATATACTGCGTATTTATCTGAAAAGCGAATGAGGGCCGAAGCTATGCCGGTTTCGGGATGGAAATAAAAAGCGCCCCTGGTACCCACATACCATTCACCCGGAACTTGTGCGGCTGCACCTGGCTTATAAAAGTCTTTAAAGCCGACAGCTGTAACAACTCCATTTTCAAACTTGTTGATTTCTGTTGAAGCTGCATCAAAATACAGTTTCGATTTATTGATAGCGAATACGGCATTGATCTTATCATGACTGTTTGCAATGAAATGTATCAATTCAAGTTTATTATTCAGCAGCCGGAATATGTTATTGTACTGTGCAAAAAAAATGCTGCCATCCGCTGCTTTACTTATAAACACTGTCCGGCGTTTATCTATCACTTCATCTTTAAGCCACCATTGTTTTAGGAGATGATCTGATAATGCAATCTGCTTTGTGCTGTTAAAGCCAACATCTTTCATATTCAATTTTACAGGGCCGTTTTCTGTAGCAAGCCAAAGGATATTACTATCTTCCAAAATATCATTAACGCCCTGCGGTAATGAAGTGGCAGCACTTAATTTAATGATCTCATTATTTTCATAATAAAATAATCCTGTACCGGTGCCGATCCAGAGCCGGTTACCAGCGCCCCGTTTTATCACGTTTACATAACCAATCAGTTCGCTGTTTTTTGTATAAGCATAATTCTGAAAACTATATCCGTCGTACATACTTAAACCTGATGCTGTTCCCAACCATAAAAAACCTTTACTATCTTTTGCCAGGCAAATAATTTCAGGCGAAGGCAATCCATGCGATGTATTGTAATATTGATAAGACCAGGAATCCGCTTGTTGGGCAAAAGTTATAGCATGCAAAAAGACAGCGAAGATTAAAAAAATTAGTAGTCTGTATATATGAATTAATTTTCTCAATCTGTTAATATAAGGTTTTATTATAGTAATTACCGGAAAACCAATAAGCAAATGCACTCCGCTTTTATCCACCTTTCAAAGTTCGATGTATTTTAGTTTACTGTTTCATCAATGCAGGATTACACGCCAGGGCGCTTACTGCAAATTTATTGACAGCATCATCAAAAATAACCCTGTGGCAAAAACAAATCTTTTAACATGCAGTCTTCATAAAGATCATTATCGATAGGGTAGTGCTTCATTCAATTTTGCCAAATAGCGCCATTCCCCGCTGGTATTGATTTGGTGGCAATGAGGAACCGGTAACGAAGCGATTATTATCAAGGGCAACTGCGTTTCCAAGAGCATCCACCTCACCGGCTGCAGGATCAGCAAAGTCTTCATACAACCGCCAGAGGCCTGCATAATTTTTATAGATGAATATCCTGCCCGCTGCATCCACTCCGTTAACATCTGCACCGGAAGCACCCGTGATAAGGTAGTTACCTGAAATAAAAGCATCCCGGCCGGTAAAAGCCTGGTTGTTGAGGCCGGGAGGATTGATTTCCTGGTAATAAACCCAGATGCCAATGGTATAATACAAAAGATGAATAGCGCCGATATCTGTAGCTGAATAATTGGGCTCTCCGACTACACAATAGGGAACTGAAATAGATACACTTCTGCCAAAATTGTCAGATGCAGCCGGAAATACAGTACGGCTTATTTTAGCCTGCTGCAACCAGGTAGTACCATTAAAAGAAAAAATATACACTGATCCCTGGTCTGCAATGGCGGAAATGTCATCATCCGGAGAACCAATGATAGCGTGATTGCCATCGATCCCTACACTAAAGCCAAAATGATCTCCTGCTGCCCCATCGCCCGCAATGACATGTCGTTGTAATACCCAGGAAGACCCATCATATAAATAAATATAGGCCGAGCCCAGATCTGTAACCAACCCGGCATCATCTTTCCACGCACCGATAATGGCCTGGTTGTTTTTGACACATACACTGGCGCCAAACTCATCTCCGGCAAGTCCGTCAGCCGCTGTTATTTTTTGTTGAAACACCCATGAACTTCCGTTATAAAAAAATACATATACAGCCCCCTGGTCAACACCCGTTAGATCATCCGACCGTGCACCAACAAAGGCAAAATTACCGGACATGGAAACATCTACTCCAAACAAGTCACCGGCAGCACCGTCTGTTGCCGTTAGTTTTTGAACCTGCGTCCAGGCTGTTCCGTTAAAAAAAAAGATATAGGCCGAACCCTGGTCCGGAATGAAACTATTATTATCTGTAAAAGCACCAATGATGGCAAAGTTGCCGGAGATCGATACACTGTTGCCGAAACTATCTCCATTCAACCCATCGCCTGCCACCACCGGATTATAACCGGAAATATTCTGCACACTGCAATCGCCCCAACCGCCAAATCCCGCCGAATTGTTAGATCCGTTCGATGAACTAATGGCAGTCCATTTTGCGGAAGCCGTGTTCCAATGATAAAATCCGGG
>JANPIJ010000330.1:0-8932 GCA_031424955.1 Ferruginibacter sp.
AATATTGGCTTAAAAGATACGCGGCACATAGTAAGGATTGTGGTTCATCCAAAAAATCCGGATATCGTTTGGGTAGCTGCACTAGGACATTTATTTGGTACCAATGAAGAAAGAGGGGTATTTAAAACAACAGATGGTGGTAGAACCTGGCGTAAAGTGTTGTATGCCGATAATCAAAGCGGTGCTGTGGACCTGGTAATGGAAAGTGGTAATCCTAAAACACTGTATGCTTCTACCTGGACAGTTAAGCGCACGCCTTATAGCCTGGAAAGTGGCGGTGCAGGAAGTGCACTATGGAAAAGTATCGATGGGGGTGAAAGCTGGCAAAAGCTGAACGATAAGAAGGGGTTTCCTGCTAAATCGATAACCGGTATTATTGGTGTTGCGGTGGCTCCTTCCAACCCTGACAGGGTGTACGCACTGGTAGAAAATGAAAAGGGTGGGTTGGTAAGAAGCGAAGATGCGGGTGAAACATGGGCCATTGTAAGTACCGATGCCAATATCCGGCAGCGGGCATGGTATTTTAGTAAAATATTTGTTGATCCGAAAAATGCAGATATTGTATATGCTTTGAATGTTGAAATGTGGCGAAGCATTGACGGCGGGAAAACATTTAAATCAATCAGAACACCTCATGGTGATCATCACGATCTGTGGATCGATCCGGAAAATACCGACCGCATGATTGTAGCGGACGATGGAGGAGCCCAGGTAAGTTTTGATGCCGGTGCCAACTGGAGTACCTATAATAACCAACCTACTGCACAGTTTTACCGGGTATCTACCGATAACCATTATCCCTACAGGGTTTTAGGGGCACAGCAGGACAACAGTACGGTTAGAATTTTATCGCAATCTGATGATGACGAAATTAATCAAACCAGTTGGAGCCCGACCGCCGGATTTGAAAGCGGGTATGTGGTAGCCGATCCGCTGAATCCCGATATTGTGTATGGCGGTAATTATGGTGGGTATATTTCAAGACTGGATCATAAAACCGGCGAAAACAGGGCGGTAAGTGTATGGCCCGATAACCCCTTGGGTGCTGGGGCAGATGTGATGAAATACCGCTTTCAATGGAATTTTCCATTGTTCTTTTCTCCGCACAATCCTAAAAAATTATATGCCGGAGGTAATGTATTATTTGCCACCGAAAATGAAGGTGCCAACTGGACGGCGCTGGGCGGCGACCTTACCACGAATGATAAGAAAAAACAGGTTTCCAGCGGAGGTCCCATTACCAAGGATAATACCGGCGTAGAAGTATATTGCACGATTTTTACCGCAACGGAGTCTGTGTTGGAAAAGGACCTGTTATGGACAGGAAGTGATGACGGGCTCATCCATGTTAGCCGTGATGGCGGAAAAAACTGGGAGAATGTAACGCCGGCGGTAGCGGGAAACTGGATGATGTGGAACTGCGTGGAAACGGACCCGTTCAAAAAGGGCACGGCGTATTTTGTGGGTACCAAATATAAATCCGACGATTTTACACCTTATATTTTTAAGACGGAGGATTACGGCAAAACATGGAAAAGCATCACTAACGGTATTGCATCCACCCATTTTACCAGGGTGCTTCGGGCGGATCAAAAAGTACCGGGTTTATTGTATTGCGGAACCGAGTATGGAATGTATATTAGTTATGATGATGGTGTCCACTGGAAACCGTTTCAACTGAATTTACCCGAAGTGCCCATCACCGACCTTACCATCAAAGAGAATGACCTGGTAGTAGCCACCCAGGGCAGGGCATTCTGGATATTGGATGATTTGAGCGTAGTTCAAAATGTGGCAGCTAAAAATGCCGCAACAGTTATTGATAAAAACCTTTACATTTTCCCGGCCCATCCCGCTTACCGGATGAGTGGAAGCCGAAATGAGCAGGTGAAAAATGCAGGAATGAATCCTTACAAGGGCGTGGTAGTAAATTATTGGCTAAAGAACCATATGGATGGCGACACGGTAAATATAGTGGTTAAAGACAAGGATAAAAAGACAATCAGGATGTTCAGCAACCTCCCCGTAGCAGAGCCGGGCAAACCCGAAACTGGCAAACTGGACGTGTCAAAAGGGATGAATGTTTTTGTATGGGACATGATGTATCCCCCGGCTGAAAAAGTGGATGGAATGATTTTATGGAGTGGGAATGTACCAGGCCCCAAGGCCGCACCGGGCAATTATTTTGTAGAAATTAAAGCGGGTAAAAAAGATAGTACTGAAACAGCCGTTGTAATAAAAGCCAACCCCGTTTACCAGCTTACACAGCAGGATTATGAAGCACAGTTTACATTTTTATTATCTGTACGGGATAAATTTTCCGAAGTACAAAAAGCCATTAAAAACATACGGGACCTGCGGAAGCAGTTGACGGATTTCACAGACCGTCAGGGTAAAGCCTGTCCAAAAGATATTAAGGAATTGGCCGATACCATTAATAAACAAATCACCGCGGTAGAAGAATCATTGTATCAAACAAAGGCCAAAAGCGCACAGGATGTATTGAACTACCCGATACGGCTAAATGATAAAATTGCCGGTCTATACGATTATGCGGCTTCCGGTAATTATGCGCCTACCAAACAGGTTAAAGATGCCTTTGCTGATTTGTCTGCCCAGGCTGAAATAGCGTTGAATAAATTAAAGACGGTAATGGAAACGGATGTTGTTAAACTGAACCAGCTCATTCGGGATAAAGCCCTGCCGTTAATTGGAATTAAACAGGAATAGTGATGTTGAAAATTTTTTAGAATTGAGGTGATTTTTTGTTTACAAGCTGCGGTTTTCATGGCAACGACATGGGCGTCGCACCATTCAAATTTATTTTTTCATGGCAGCATTGGCCTGCTGATTTGAATCGTACAATTAAATTCAGGCTGATTTTCAGGAAGAGGCATTTCTATTGATCATTGGTAAAATGGGAATGTCTCTTTTGATCAAATCAAGGGAATCTTATCGTCATCATCCAGCAGGTCGGGCCTTCTTTCCCTTGTTCGTTGAAAACTTTGATCGATCCGCCATTGTTCAATTTTAGCATGGTTGCCGCTCATTAAAATGTCCGGCACTTTCCATCCACGAAATGTTTCGGGCCGGGTATAAACGGGCGGAGCCAGTAAATTATCCTGGAAGGAATCGGTTAATGCCGAAGTTTCATCATTTAAAACACCTGGTATCAACCTGCCGATAGCATCCACCAACACAGCCGCCGCCAGTTCACCACCACTTAACACGTAATCGCCAATCGAAATTTCTTTGGTTATAAAGTGATCCCTAACCCGCTGATCGATGCCCTTGTAGTGCCCGCAAATAAGCAGCAGATTTTCTTTCATTGAAAATTGATTCGCCAGGTGCTGGTTAAATGTCTCACCATCAGGGGTTAAAAAAATCACTTCATCGTAGGCGGTATGTTGCTGCAGACTTTCGATAGCATTCACCAGCGGTTCTATCATCATTACCATACCTGCACCACCGCCAAACTGGTAATCATCAACCTGTGCACGTGCATAAGTAGTATAGTCTCTCAGGTTAATGAGATTCACTTCCAGCAGACCTTTGTCTTTTGCCCGTTTCAAAATAGAATGAGCAAAAGGGCCTTCCAATAAATCCGGCACAACAGATACGATATCAATTTTCATCAGAATCCCATCAGGGAAATTTAGTATTATAAAACAAAAATAGAAGCCGAAAATAATGCAAACCACTATACGATCATAATAAAGCCAATAGTGTTCGCGGGGTCTAGGTTCCCCCTTCGGGGGTTAGGGGGCCGTATTCGCAGAGTCCATGTTCCCCCTTCGGGGGCTAGGGGGCTGCAGAGTCAGGTTCCCCCTTTAGGGATTAGGGGCGCCATCCATAAACCCATCCAAATCCCGCTTATCTTTTTTAGTAGGTCTTCCTACCTTGCTCAGTCGTTTACCGGTATGGAAAACCGCTGCCTGGAATTTAATGCGGTCCAGTTCCTCCGGTGGGGTGATATCTGTGTAAAATTTGATGGCTTCGCTGTATTGCACCCGATGATCCAGTAAGCCGGTTACTTTTATTACCCAGCGTTTGGCTTCCGTCTTTACCTCGTATTCATCGCCTAGGGTTACCGTTTTTGACGCTTTTACATTATCGCCTTTTAATTTCACCTTACTTTTGTCACAGGCATCTGCCGCCTGGCTCCTTGTTTTAAAAAGCCGGATGGCCCACAGGTATTTATCTATCCGGAGTTTTTCTATTTCCATTTGGTAAAATTAATCGCTTTTAATTTTATAGTGTTAACTGATAGGGGTATTTCGTTAATTTAGTTTTCTAAATAACTGATATGCATTTTAAAAAATCAGCACTTGTCTTAATAATCATTTTTATAGTAGTTTCCCAGTTTGCATCAGGACAGTTACGCCCTGGTATACAATGGACGCCGGATGGTAATGGCTTTTACCAGTTTAAGGAAAATGGTATTGTAAAAACTGATATTAAAACAAGGGCCGAAACTCCTTTAATCCGCAAGGCGCAACTAACAACTGAGGCCGGTACCGTATTAACGCCGGTTACTTTTAAATATAGCAACGACAATAGCAAAATCCTGCTATTTACCAACACAGCTAAAGTGTGGCGTTATAATACCCGGGGAGATTATTGGGTATTGAATATGGCAGCCAACAAACTAACGCAGCTAGGTAAAGGCAAACCTTCACAATCGCTTATGTTTGCTAAATTTTCTCCCGATGGAAAAAAAGCGGCTTATGTAAGTGAGCATAACTTATTTGTTGAAGATCTTTCCACCGATAAAATCGTTCCCTTAACAATGGATGGTACCCGGAAATTAATTAACGGAACATTTGATTGGGCGTATGAGGAAGAGTTTTTTTGTCGTGATGGTTTTAGATGGAGCCCGGATAGCAAACACATCGCCTATTGGCAGATAGATGCAAAGAATACGAAGGATTACGAAATGCTGAATACAACGGATTCAATTTATCCAAAAGTAATTCCTGTTGAATACCCGGTAGCCGGGGAGGCGCCTTCACCTTACAAAATCGGTGTAATAGATATTGCCACTGCCAAAACAAAATGGATGAATATTCTTACAGATAATGTGTTGCAAACTTATGTGCCGCGGATGGAATGGGCGGCTAACAGCGAAGAACTGATTCTTCAGCATTTGAACCGTAAGCAAAATGAAAGCAAATTGTTATCATGTAATGTGGTATCCGGTAAAGCAGATGTTTTATACACCGAAAAGGACTCTGCGTGGATTGATATCCTGCCCTTATGGGATGAGGATTATGCAATGGGTGGATGGGATTGGCTAAATAACGGCAATGAGTTTTTATGGGCCAGTGAAAAAGATGGCTGGCGGCATTTGTACCGCATCAGCCGGGATGGTAAAAAAGAAACCCTGGTAACGGTAGGTAAATATGATGTGATGGATATTGTTAGAGTGGATGAAAAAAACGGATATCTCTATTTCATGGCATCACCCGAAAATGCCACCCAAAAATATTTGTACAGGATAACACTGGATGGAAAGGGCAAGGCTGAATTGATTTCACCTGCTAACCAGCAGGGGACGCATGATTACAAAATTTCGCCTGGGGCAAAATTTGCTTTTCATACATTCTCTAATTATTACACACCTGAAACCAATGAATGGATTACGCTGGCAGATCATAAAGGGGTGGGCGGAGAAAATAAGGTGAATGATGAATTGTCCAAATCGGATCAATTGAAACCGGGTATTGAGTTCTTAAAAATTAAAACGGCAGAGGGCGTTGAGATGGATGCCTGGATGAGAAAACCGCAAAATTTTGATGCTAATAAAAAATACCCGGTAGTGTTTTTTGTGTACACCGAGCCCTGGGGACAGAATGTAAAAGACGAATATGGCGTTGCAGATAATTTTCTATACCAGGGCGATATGTCTGAAGATGGTTATGTCTATGTTTCCATTGATAACCGGGGTACGCCGGTACCCAAAGGACGGGAATGGCGCAAATCGGTGTACCGTAAAATTGGTTTGATCAATATCAGCGACCAGGCAATGGCTGCCAGAGAAATATTAAAACGGCCGTACATTGACAATAGCCGGGTAGCTGTCTGGGGATGGAGTGGTGGAGGTTCGGCCACCTTAAACCTGATGTTTCAGTACCCTGAAATTTACAAGACCGGTATAGCTATAGCAGCGGTAGGTAACCAGCTAACGTATGATAATATTTACCAGGAGCGTTACATGGGTTTGCCACAGGAAAACAAGCAGGATTTTATCAACGGGTCACCCATTACTTATGCAAAAAATCTAAAAGGGAATTTATTGTATATACATGGCACGGGTGATGACAATGTGCATTACAACAATGCAGAATTGCTGTTAAATGAGTTGATCAAATACAACAAACAATTTCAGTTTATGCCATATCCCAACCGCAGCCATGGTATATATGAAGGCGATGGTACAAGGCTGCACTTACAAACTTTATATACTAATTATTTAAAAGCCAATTGCCCGCCGGGAGCAAGGTGATCTTTTTATGGTGTAGGAACAGGTCGCGGCTGTTCCTACAATTGAACATTTACGGGCATAAAAAAACAGGTAATTTTCGCTACCTGTTTTTTTATGTTCATTATTAAAAATACTATTAAAAAATATACCTTAAACCAAACTGCATCTGCCAGCGGGAAGGAAGATCGGGACTGGCTATATTGGTTTCTTTAAGCGATGGGTCGAACTGGTAATTTCCACCGCCTAAATAAGAAATCGGTTGAAAATAGCCGGATGCGCTGGCATATTTTCTAACTCCCCATTTACTACTGACCAGGTTACCGGCGTTGATAATATCAAGGCTTACCTGGATGGTATTGGTTTTGTCGCCTACCTTAAAGTTGAGGTCCTGTAATATCCTGATATCAACCTGGCTAAACCATGGAGTTTCCCCGGCATATTTTTCCGTGTACATACCTCTCCGGCTTTTAAGATAGTCATCCTGTTCTATAAAGTTTTTAAATGCTGTTCTTTGCGCAGCCTGGTTTTGCACGGCACCATTTACATCTGTCAACGCCAGGAAATTCATCTTGTCAATCTCGTTGTTTTTTGGAACATACATAAGGTCGTTGGAAGCCGTTCCATCATTGTTGATATCGCCGCCGTATACGTATGCAAAACGATTGCCGCTGGTCCAGTTGCCAAACATTGAAATAGTAGTGGCATATTTTCCGCCGCTATATTCAAACTTTTTAATTCCCGCAAGTACGAAACGATGTGTGTTGCCATACAATGAGCGGCTGTTAATCGCAGCATTGGAATTATTCAGGATTGGGTTCCTGTCAAATGCATCGCTGCTTATTTCTGCTGAAATTGAACTGGCATCTGTTGCCACCAGGTAATTATAAGATCCGGTTAAGAAGAGGTTGTTTCTAAATGTTTTCTGAACCGAAAAGCTGGTGTTGAACTGGTATCCGGCCTTGGTATTGGTAAAAACATAGGCATTGGCCGTGCCTTTGTCATTGGTAGTATAAACGGCCCTTGTATCGCCGATTCCACTATTCAAAGAACCAGTAGGTGTTCCAAGCGCATAGTTACGAACCATCATCGCATTTACATCTTTTGAAAAAGCTACATCCACTGTAAAAACGGTATTTTGCCCTGCTTTCATGTCGGTACCAATATTAGTACGCCAAATTTGTGGCCATTTAAAATTACGGGCTGTTGCATTATAGAAAAATGAAAATGGATTCCCGATATGATTGCCGAGCCACACAAAAGGAAAACGGCCCGTAAATAAACCAGACCCACCTCTCAATTGAAAAGTTTTATCTCCTTTTACATCCCAGTTAAACCCAACACGTGGCGAGAACAGTGGTTTGGAAGACGGAAGCAGGGTATTGTCTAGTTGCTTACCTACGCCATTACTTACCGGTTGTCCGTGTTCGTCAAATAGGGTAAGGTTGTCATTATTTGGTAAAGTGGGCGAATTAGTTTTACCATCCGGCTGAATGTATTTTGAATTCATATATAGCGGTATATCCATGCGCAAACCGTACGTCAATCTGAAATTTTCAGATGCCTTCCATTCGTCCTGTAAATACAGGGAGTATTGAGCCACCGTTAAATCATACCAGGTCCATTTATCAGCCTTGCCGGCAGCGCTTGCACCGGCAACATCAACATCTAACGGGTATGCACCAAACACATACCTGCCACTCGCAGGCACGCTGTCCTTAAAAGTCTGGATATCAGCATCACTAAACAAAGTAGCACCATACCCTGTAAGATTAAAGGAGTTCGAAAATTTAAATGATTCATAGGATGTACCTATTGTTAAAGTATGTTTGGGCAAAATGATATTGAAGTTATTCGTTAACTGCAATGCATCCTGGTTGAGCCTGTTGTTGATAGAAAATGGCTCATGGCCGGCCACAATGTACATGGTGCCATATTTCGTAACATTGAGAACAGGAAATGCGCTTGAAAATGGATTGCGTTTATCGCGGAACGAAGTGTAAACGGCCCTTAATTTATTGGCAAACCTGCTACCAAAACTTGATTTTAATTCAGCTCCAAATGAATGCAATTTATTTTCAATTTCGTAGCCTGAATTTTTAAACTGCATGGTAGTATAATCCGGGCCACGGCGACGAATGGCATTAGGATGCGCAGGTTTTTCCTTTGTTGCATCCAGCCCGTTATAGGTAAAAGAAAGACTGTGATTGTTATTGATCACCCAATCAAGTTTGCCCAACCATTTATAATTTTTTTGTTTAAGGTTGTAGTTCTGGTATGGGCCGGTTTCATATCCAAATTTGCTTTTTAAAATGCTGCTAACTGCAATCAGGTCCGATTCCAATACCCTGGAGGTATTGGTGTTCCCCGCATTGCTACTAGTTCTTGCTACATAGCTGCTGGCTGCATCCTCTCTTTGCTCTGTTTCAAAATTTACAAAATAAAAAAGCT
>JANPIJ010000331.1:0-17357 GCA_031424955.1 Ferruginibacter sp.
CCCTGCCCCCCGAAGGGGGGTTCAACGACCCCGGCGATAAACACGAACCTACCGTTTGGGTAAGTACAAAAAAAGTGGCCGATACAATAGAAATTAAAGTGAGGGATAACGGGCCTGGCATTCCACAAAAAATATTGGAGAAAATATTTCAGCCTTTCTTTACCACCAAGCCAACCGGCGAAGGAACAGGCCTGGGCTTGTCATTGAGTTATGATATTGTAAAAGCACATGGCGGGGAATTAAAAGTAGCAACGAAAGAAGGCGAAGGTGCTGAATTTACTATTAGTTTACCCATTGTCTGAATCACTGATTAACATGATTAGAGGATTACACGGACGGCGAAGGCGCCGAATTTTGTATTATCTTACCAGTATAAATATTAAAAGCACTGCATGAAAATTTTAGTTGTTGATGATGAAAAGGATATTCAAACACTTTTTGAACAGCGTTTCCGGAAAGAGATCAGGAGTAACGAAATGCAATTCGTTTTTGCTTTTTCGGGTGAAGATGCACTCACCTACCTTAACCAACATGAGCATGAAGCCGTTCTCATATTATCCGACATTAATATGCCTGGCATGAGTGGTCTGGAATTACTGAGCCATATCAAGCAAAAATACCACAAGCCACCACCGGTGGTAATGATGATTACGGCTTATGGGGATGCAGAAAATTTTAATACCGCCAAAGAATTGGGAGCAGATGATTTTTTAACCAAACCGGTCGACTTTACTTTATTGAAAGAAAAGCTTAAAAAAATAAACTGATGGCAAAGATTTTAGTGGCCGATGATGAGGCTGACCTGGAAGTACTCATCAAACAGAAATTCCGCCAGAAGATAAGGGAGCAGCAATATGAATTTATTTTTGCTGTAAACGGGAAGGATGCCCTGGAAAAAATTCAACAACATCCCGATGTGGATATTGTATTAAGCGATATCAATATGCCCGAGATGGACGGCCTTACTTTACTGAGCAGGCTGAGCGTTTCAAACCCATTAATTAAATCAGTGATCGTTTCGGCCTATGGCGACATGGTCAATATCCGTACAGCCATGAACCGTGGTGCCTTTGATTTTATCACCAAACACATCAATTTTCAAGACCTGTCGCTCACCATGGAGAAAACAATCAACCATGTAGCACAGATACGGGCAACCCTGAAGGCCATCCAGGAAAATAATATTCTGAAAATGTATGTGGATGAAACGGTGCTAAACTTTATGGGTGGCCGTGAGTTTGAAGCTTCTTTAATGGCAAACGAAGTGGTGGAGGCCTCCGTGGTATTTATTGATATCTGTAGCTTTACTGCTATCAGCGAAACAGAATCACCCGATACGGTGGTTAAATTACTCAATAGTTATTTTGATGTAATGGTGAAGGAAATAATCGCACAGGGCGGTTATATTGATAAGTTTATCGGGGATGCGGTAATGGCCGTATTCCGTGGCGAATATCATTTAGACAGGGCCATTGAAGCCTGCCTTGCCGTAAGATCGCATATTGAAAAACTACCTCCCCTATCTGCTGAAATTTCTTTTTCACCAAAGGTTTCGGTGGGTATCAATTGCGGGGAAATGATATCTGGCAATATCGGTTCTGCAAATTTAAAACGACTGGACTATACCGTTATCGGAGATACGGTAAATACCGCACAGCGCTTACAGTCGGCGGCAAAAGAAAGCCAGATTATCATCAACGAGAATGCTTATCAAAAAGTAAAGGAATCTTTTACCTGCAGAAAAGTGGGAGAAGTGGTTTTGAAAAACAAGGCCCAACCGATGAGTATATATGAAGTGATGGACTGATAAAAAAGGCCTGTAAAAATATTAAAAGGCCGGGGCTCGTTACAAGGCCCCGACAAAAATTTCTCCGGGCAAAAATCACATTGGTAAGATCGTTATCCTGTCTAACAGACAGGCCTCCTTCTTATTTTTTCCTAATCCTCCAGATCGTTTTACCTGCATCATCGGCCACCAGCAAAGAACCATCCTTTGCAAATGCCACCCCAACCGGCCTGCCATACACCGTACTATTATCCCTGTTTGCAATAAAGCCGGTTAAAAAATCCTGCACCGGCCCTGAAGGTTTGCCATTGGTAAACGGAACATACACTACTTTGTATCCGGACAATTCGCTTCGGTTCCAGGATCCATGCTGACCGATAAACATCCCTCCGGCATAAGCAGGTGTTAAATAATTTTTCTCATTAAAAACAAGGCCCAATGATGCCGTATGGGCGCCCATGGAAACGTCAGGTGTAATCGTGCTGTTTACCAGGTCCATTCGTTCCCCCTTCATTCTCGGATCAGCATTTTTTCCGTAATAGGCAAAAGGCCATCCGTAAAAACCATTTTCCTTTACACTGGTGGCGTAATCAGGCACCAGGTCGTCGCCTAAACCATCCCGTTCATTCACGGCTGTCCACAAAGTATTGGTACCAGTTGCCCAACCCAACCCCACCGGGTTTCGTATGCCACTGGCAAAAATTCTTTCACCGGTTCCATCCGGGTTCATTTCTAAAATATTGGCCCTTCTGATTTCATTATCCAGGCCACGCTCTGCCACATTGCTTCCGGAGCCAACGGATACATAAATCTTTGATCCATCCCGGCTGGCAATTAAATTCCGGGTCCAGTGATTATTATACCCGCCAGCCGGCAGGTCTGCGATTTTTGTACCGGCTGCTGTCATTTCAGTTTGCCCGTCCTCGTAAGGATACATCCATAAACCATTCGTATTTCCTACATAAAATTTGCCTTTTAATACCAGCATTCCCAGCGGTCGGTTTAAGCCGGCCAGGAAAACCTTTTTCAATTCCGGCACACCATCTCCATCTTTATCTCTTAGCAACAATATGCTGTTACTGCTTTTTGTACCGGGCTGTTTCTCACTGGCCGTTTTAGTAAATCCATCACTTATGGTATTGGCCATTGCTATAAAAATATCCCCGTTGGGTGCCACATAAATCCAGCGGGGATTATCTAAACCGTCGGCAAATTTTGTAACTGTAAACCCAGCTGGAGCAACCGGTGTTTTGTCCTGGGGCCAACCAATAGTTTTTGCGTTATTCCTGGCAGACGATGTGGCAAAGGGAGCAGGCAGAATAACGGTATCAGCTGTACCGGTTATCACACTATTATCACTACCCGCAGTGGCGGATTTATTGGCTTTGGTAGATTGGCAGGCTGCAAACCACATCATAAAAAAAGCCGGTATCAATAATCGTTTGGCCATCATATTATTTTTCTGTTTTATTTTTTTACGATAATAACGATCTTCAAAGTAATAAGTTCAACGTTTGTCAAAATACATTAGTCGTGTCAATGTTTTGCAGGCTACATAATTTACTATTCCATATACTATTTTGTCAATCATAAATTGCAACACATGTAATACCAAAACAGTACTTTTAAACCGCGAATTAATTCAGTGCCTAATCTTCATTCGTGTAATTCGCATAATTCGTGCAATTAGTGTAATCAATTCGTGTAATTCGTGTATTGAATTCGTGCCAGGCATTCGTGACTACCAATATTTTTGTTTTTCAATAAACGCAACCAGGTCATCTGCCATAGCCTGCTGTTCTTTTATAACCGGATGCCCGGGCGTATTTTTATACGCAAAATAATGTGTAATCATTTTTTTATCATTCATCAATGCCACTGCGGAATCAATATAACCAGGCCATTCAGAGCCTTCCCTGGTGGCATCCATATTACCTAATGAGCAGATGATTTGTGCGTTGGGATATTTACCCCGGGTGGTTTGCAAAAAGCTTTTGTAGGCCTGTATGATAAAGTCCTTAGCAGGCTTCACCGTTCCAAACCTTGCCTTGAATTGTGGATGTTCAGGCCGGTTCACCAGCCAGCTATCATTCTGAAATAAATTTACCACTATGATATCGGGCTGGTACTTTGAGAAATCCCATTTACTGTTGGAGTCTTTTGGATTGAGGCGGTCATAGATCTCCGGCATTACTTCGGGAAACCAGCTAATCGTAATTCCAATACCGCTTTTCGCCGTACAATGATACTGTGCATTAAAATGCCGGGCGGTAATGGCGCCATAGGCCCTGTAATTGTTGAAAAATTCAGGTGCGCCGGAATCATTGCTGTTATCTTCCGCTCCATGCCCGCAGGTGATCGAATTGCCGAAAAATTCAATCTTTCTTTTTGGCTTTTTATCCGCCTTCAAAACTTTTACAGCAGCATCTGTTTCAAAACCATAAAACCGGGTAGTAATAAAATCAGTATTTGTTACCTTAAATAATTCAATGCTGTGTTTATTTAAATCCAAACCCGAAACCAGCGTATAGTATTTCTTCTCTTTATCAATTTTTATTTTGTTGGCCGTTGCTCCATCGCCATCTACGATTACATAATAATAGTTATTCCCCTGCCCGTCCGCCAGCAGGGCCTTTACCGAAGTGGTTGCTTTTACATTCATCTTTATGCTGGTGCCAGTCCAATAAATTTCCATGCAGGAATCTGTACTACCAACACGGCCCATATAACTGATGGATTTATGATGGAAGGGTACAAACTTCGTGACGGTTTCCTGAGAATAAACAGGCGAAATAGCCAGCAAAAAAACGAATAGGATCAATTGAATCTTAGTTATCATCTGTTAGTTATTATTTGGCCTGCAGTTTTCCCAGCAGCCAATTGTTCATTTTGATATTTGTTTCAGGATAAACGAAATGGCCTGTTTCCAAATTGAGGATTAACTGCTTTGGCGCTGCAATACTGTTGTAGGCGGAGTACATGGAAGTAGGCGGACAGGTTTCGTCGTTATATCCCCAGGCATAAGCTCCTTCCACTTTAACTGACTTAGCAAAATTGACCACATCATAGTAACCAACAGTTTCTATTTTTTCCTTGATGTTTCCGGCCACTGCATTTTTGTTCGAGAACATTCCGGGCCAGCCGCCTGCACGGTTGTTGAGGTAACCGGTTAAATCTGCCAATGCAGGATAATAGGCCGCTAAATATTTTACGCGGCTATCCAATGCAGCAGTAACAATGCTCAATGCTCCACCCTGGCTGCCACCGGTAACACCTAAATGCTCTCCGTCATACTGCGGCAGGCTTACCAAAAAATCATTAGCCCTTACACAACCGAGGTATACCCTTTTATAGTAGTAGTTGTTTTTATCATCCAGGTTAAAGGCATTATACCCTCTTAATGCCCCTTCCCTTAAATTGCTGTAAACGCTTTCATCCATCGTTACCGGTATACCGTGTATGCCAATTGTAAATGTAATCACGCCTCTTTCCGCCATTGCAACATCACCATAATACGGCCTTACGCCTGCACCCGGCGGCAACATGATGGCAGGATACTTCCCTTCTTTTTTGGGGATGCAGGCGATACCAAACAATCTTGAATTATTGACATTGCCCAGGTTTACTTCATACACATTTACATTGCCTGTGCATCTTTCCGGTAACAACCGCATTCTTGTATCCATTGGCACTTTGGCTAATTCCTGTTTTGCTTTATCCCAGAAATTATCAAAATCAGCGGGCAAGGTTACCGTTGGCTTTATTTCGGATGGATTAAATCCGGCAGTGCCCAGGCTCCTGTATTTAAACCCATCCACATCGGCAATAACGATACAACGCAGGAAGCCCGGAGTTTTTAATGTGCCCCCATCTATTTCCAGCTTACCATTCGTTAATGAGAGACTGTCTGATTTTGTAGCGGGCATTTTTTCCGGCCCTACTTCGTACACAATATGTGCGTTGGGTAAAGGATTTCCGTTTTTCAAAACAGTGACCGAAAATTTTACTTTTTCGCCTGCTTTGTAAGTCCAGTCAGTATGATCGGGCGCCACGATGACTTTTACTGCCAATGGCGTTTGTGAAATGCCAATAGCAGGAACCGAAAGCAAAAACAGGATACATAACCGGATGGATATTTTCATTTTACAACTATTTATTTGATTCTTTAAAAATTATGACAGGCTATTCAATGATTATTATTCAGGGGTAAAAATTAACGGGAAGAATTGCCCTTCCATTTTATTGCCGCTTTGTATTACCGGTACACCTTGCAGCAATACTTCGTTTGAATTGGAAGCGGTACCATCTGCAAAAACGTTCAGCACAAATGCACGCCTTGTTTGTGCTGATTTATTTTCATAAGAACCATGCACCATCAACGGATGATGGAAAGTTGCATATCCTTTTTTTAGTTCAATGGGAATGGGTTTGAATTCAGCCTTTTGCTGATCGGTTAAATATTGCATGAGGCCATCCATATCCCCTGCAAGGTCTGGCTTATCCAGTAATCCCCAGTTTTGACTTTTGGGCACATAATACAGGCAACCGTTTGCAGTAGAGGCATCATCCAATGCCACCCAGCAGGTAAGATGTTGTATGGGGCCGGTCCGGGTCCAGTAAGAATAATCCTGGTGCCATGCCACCACACCGCCATGGTGAGCGGGTTTACAAAACAATTGATCGTGCCAGAAACGCACTGCTTTATTACCAAACAACTGGCTGGCCGCCATTACAAAAGCGGGGTTCCAGATTACATCGTGAAAACCACTGGTAATGCGCCATGCACCCAATGCATGAAACAATACCGCATTGGGGTCGGAAGATTCATTGCTGTGAAACTCATAAAATAATTCATGTGCAGGATGCGCCGGATCTGTAATTTCCGCCAATTGTTCATTGAGTTTTTCTACCTGCCATTCTTCCAGCAGTTTTACATTGCTTAGGTAACCATATTCCTTAAAAAAATCCAGTTGCTCTTCGGATAGTTTATATTGATCCCACTCTGCCTGGCTGGCGGGCCATTTAAACAGATCGGAAATGAGCTGGTGTTGGTTCGACAAATCTTTAATGAAACTATTCATCTTTTATGATTTATTTTTAAAAATCATCTTTCATTTTACGGAAACAACAGGCTTTTAATGACTACTACACTTTCCATGGCGACAATTTTCCTGACGCTTCCTGTGAACAAAAAAACAACTAAAAATCAGCCGGAAAATTTTTTTCGGTAGGAACAGGCCGCGGCCTGTTCCTACAAGGCTATAGACTTTCAATTGCTGAACCAGTCAGACACGGCATACATAAAAACCGATCAAACAAAGAATACCGGGTTTACAAAGCTGCCATGAAAAACTGAATTTCAATGGAGCGTCGCCAATGCTGATGCCATGGAAAAATGAAGCTGGTTAACAAATGATCATATTCAAACAGATTCCTTAGCAAACTTCATTTACAGCGATTTCAATAAAGCTAAACTTACCGGCACCTGGATGTTTACATCATTGCTTTCGTCTTCAATATAATAATGCTGAATGCCTGATTTTTGTGCTGCTTTAATGACTGCCGGAATATTGATTTGCCCGGAGCCTAAAGCCACATCATTTTCGACGGGTGTACCGCCTGAAAAATTGTGGGCTATACCTTTACGCAAATCTTTTACATGCATCAGCTTAAAACGGCTTGGATATTTTTTCAATAATTCCACGGGGTCTTTACCGGGATGGAAGGCCCATAAAATATCCAGCTCAAAGTTTACATATTGCGGGTTGGTATTAGCTGCTATATAATCAAAATAGGTTCCGTTTTCAAAAGGCTGAAATTCGTAGCCATGATTGTGATAACAGAAGCTCAGGCCAAATTCTTCTTTTAATATTTTTCCAGCTGCATTAAAATCCTGCACCGCTTTTTTTGCCGTTTCAATTGTAAAATGTCCTTTATCATGGGGTATCCACGCTACCCGTACAAAGGAGGCGCCAAGTGTTTTTGCATTTTCACCAACTTTCTTTATGTTGTTTAAAATATCGGGATAACCCACGCCGAAAGAAGTACACTTCATTCCTCTTTCATCTAATAATTGTCTTAACTCAGCAGCCGTTTTGCCAAACAGGTTGGAGAATTCGATATTGCTAATCCCAAGCGCCCTGATACTGTCGAGCGTGGCAGCAGCATTTTTAGAAAAGCTGTTACGGAAGGTGTAAGACACCACACCAGGAATATCCTTCAATAGTTTACCTGCCCTTGTATCGGCGATAAACTTTGTTTCCTTAATTTTTATATTCTTAAAAAACACTTTATTACCATGATCCTGCAACAGTATCCGGCCTTTGGCAATCAATCCAAAACCCGGTATGGACGCATACTTGCTGGCGGCCACCAGGGATTTAAAGGTTTCGCTGCCACGTTCGTAGGTAAGTACCATTACTCCATTCAGCCAATGCTCCACATGAGGGCCATTTGATACAACCCTTGCAGTATTCCATTCACCAATTTCCCTGGCGGGCTTACTGCTGATAGCCGGTATTAAATCGTATAAGGATGAGATAGTGCGGTTACCGTTTTTACCCAGTTTAGCATCGGGGTGCCTTGCATCATCCAGCACCTGGAACTCAAGGCCAAATGCCGAACGCGGGCTTGAAGGGGTAGCCTGTTTTGCATCTACAAAATATTTGATACCGCTGTTGGCGCCTTCGGTTAATTTAAAATCTACGGACAATTCAAAATTATCAAACTCCTTCAGGGTGATAATATCCCCACCATTGGTAGATTCGGCTCCGCCGGAAGGCTCCACCATCAGCAGGCCATCTTCCACCTTCCAGCCTTTTGCGGGGAAGCTGCTGCTAAAAGCGCCCTTCCAGCCAGTGGTGGTTTTACCATCGAACAATAATTTCCAACCGGCTTTTTTTTCATTTGGCGTAAGCTGGTTATCCTGTGCAGTTGCAGTGCCCATCATAAAAACTGCAATCAGCATTAGAATGGTCTTGTTACTTTTTTTCATATAGTATTTAAATTTAAAAATTGTAGTTTCTTAATGCGGTTAGAACAAACCCTGTTCCTGAACCAGCGCCTTAATTTATTGATAGAGAATTTTGACCGGGTGTAAAAGTAATGCAAGCGCATTCGGTTACAAATTCAATTTTTTAAAGGACAAAACACGGCAATATTTACTAGGGGGGTAACTGGTAATCTGTGGCGAAAACTTTCAGTAATAAAAGGCAACAATTCCGGCAATGATTACCGCTGGCAAGTCCGGTTATATACGCCATCACTGAAAATCAAAACGCAGGAATTTACTGCATACTTAACCGTTGTTTTTGTTTTAACAAAGCACCTCTCAATTTTTCATAGTTCACATTTTGAATGGTCACTTTATCATCAATTGAGATAGCGGCGGCGGTGGCCGCTGATTCTCCTAAAATCATAAATACCGGCTCCATCCGAATAGAACCAAAAGCTATATGGGAGCTGGATATGCACACCGTAACCAGTAAATTTTTACATTGCCCCTCCTTTGGAATGATAGCACCATAACCAATACTATAAGGCCCCGGTGCATCTACCCCGATATCCCCTTCGTTCTGCACATATCCATCCGGTTTTATATACCGTTGTGCGTTGTGCGAATCCAGCGTGTAAGATCCCATGCCGATCGATTGATTAACTTTCCTTTTACCCAAAACTTCATGCTCTGTCATTACATAATCGCTTACCATTCTTCGGGCTTCCCTGATATATAACTGGTGTGGCCAGTTGCCATTATCTGTAAACTCGTCTTTTGCCAGCCCCCATGTATTAAATTCCTTTTGCAGGCTATCGGGCACCCGGGGATCGGTTGATATAAAATACATTAACCCTTTCTGGTAGTCTTCATGCTGCCGGATGATTGCTGCCCGTCTTTCATAAGTAGCATCGGGGTAATCATAATTCATCCCGATATTGTCGGTGCTGAAGGGGCCATGATTGTTGGTATCTGTTTTTCTATTGGGTATTTTATCAAACTTTTGAAACAGCTCCCGCCAGCCCCCGTTAAAAACCCGGATGAGCAGTTCATAGTTTGCCGGATTGTAATGAGCAGGTTTTGAAAAAGGAATTGTATTGCCGGGATGATTGGAGAGGCACATTCTAAAACAATATGCCTGTAACCGCTTATCCCCTTCTCCCCTCACGCCGGGTTTTGCATCGGACGCCCCATACAACAATCCGCTGGATGGCTGGCCCGGAATTTTATATGGATCTACATTCGTTTTAAAATGATGCCCGTGATGTAAAATACCTGTCTGTATACCATTCCATTCTTCCCCATATACTGATTTCGCTTCACGGCCAACATGATAAGATACCCCGGCAGCGGCCATTAAATCGCCTTCATAGGTAGCATCAATAAATATTTTGCCGGTAAATACCTTACCGCTTAACGTGGCGATGGATTTTATTTGTCCATCCATTTTTTTAACGCCATCCTTTCGGTTTAACCATTCATTGCGAATAACGGTGATATTGTTTTCCTTTATAAAATCCTCAAATATCGCTTCTGCCACATGTGGTTCAAATATCCACATGGTACGTTCCGCACCATCTATGGCAGGTGTGCCCTGCCCCTTATTTCCATAGTCTGCTTTTCGTTGCCATTTCCAGGCACTGTCATGCTGATAATGCATAAACACCCGGTGATAAAATTCCCTGGCCAAACCACCAATCACTTCTTTGTTCCCGGTATCAGTAAAACCGAGGCCTCCCGAAGACAACCCTCCCAGGTGCTTATCCGGCGATATAATGATCACTGTTTTTCCCATTCGCTTTGCCTGTACCGCGGCAATAATGGCGGAGGAGGTGCCCCCGTAAATAATGATATCAGCGGTATATATTTTACCGGGCAGAGGGTTACAAAATGGTGTTTGTATTGCTACCGACAATAAAATAATGAAAACACCTGTTAATTTGAAAAATGATTTGTTCGTTTTTATTTTGCACATACAATCGATTTTTATTTAGCCAGAAGGATAGCCAGTTTTTTTATTTCAATACCAGTCAGCGCCCTGTTAAAAACAGCCAGTCCTCCAATTTGTCCCCGGAAAAAATTACCCATTCCTGATTTAAGCAATACTGCTCCTACTGTAAAATCAGAACCATTATTTCACATTCCATCCGGGTAGTAATAAGGATTTTTGGACTGTAGTAAACCGCCCGGATACCCATCGAAATCTTTGGTGTGATTGATCAGTTCAGGCTCCCTTGCTTCAAATGCTCCATCCAGGTACGACCTGATATATTCGCCATCATACGTAAACGCAATGCACTGCCACTCCCCTTTTGTAACCAGTTGTTTACTGGCCGAATAATCTATGGAATATGGAAACGGAGGAGTGGGTTTTCCGGTTTGTGAAATATGTCCGCACACCTGTTCTGCTCCGTTATAATGTGGCAAACTGACAAATAATCCATACTGCCTTTTCCCTCCATCCTGGTATTCGTTCCACATGCCTCCTACAAAGCCGGTACCGTCATTCCATTTTACCCAGGCCATCACTGTTAATGACTGCTGTTTTCCATATATGTTCAACCTGCCGGTTTTATTATGTGGCAATTGCAAATACGCATCACCTTTAAACAGTGCAGAATAACCCGATAATGGCCCATCGGGTATTCTTTCTATTGTACCGTTCTGTTCTGTTAAAGGAAACCTGCCCAATCCCCGGGCTTTACGGGAACTGCCCGGCTTCTCATTAAAATCCCATAAGGCCACGAGGCCATCTGCGGATAAAATATGTTTTACATACCCGGATATTTTTTTCACCGGGAAAGATTGCCCTTGTACATTGGTCATTGCAATGAGCACCATGAAAGAAAATAAAATAGCTTTTATCATGCAACCATTATTTGATACCAGGTAAAGCGAATGGTTCCTGGACACCGCCGGATATTAATTTACCTTTTACCTGTTTATTCTTACAAGTTCATCTTTTATTGTTAATTCTCCTCCACCGATATAGAAAAATGTATTTTAATTTCTACTTTTTTATTTTTTAGCCTTGGGATGCTTGCTGGTTTCAATAACCAGCCCAAATCATCCGCAGCCGGAAAATTTATTTAGAGGAAGGTTTCTGAAACGGGTATCATGCAGTCGCATTGCCTACGCAGTAGCACGTGCATCCACCTTTAAAATGCCTGCTAATATTTTATGATTTTGGTTAACTGCATAGAGCCAGGCAGCAATCTACACAGGAGTGTAATGAAGGAGCGTATTATCTGTCCGCTCGAAATTGTACCATGAATTTCAAAATATTACAATGTGGAAAGCGGAGCTGTTTGTTTAGGGATAAATAGCTGGCAGAACCGAAAACTGAAAATGTGCTTACCTGGCAACAAACGCTAAAGGGATGATTACACTAAACACGGTACCCTTGTCCGATTCAGAACTTACCTTAATTTCAAAACCGTGGTATATGGCGATACTTTTAACTATAGACAAACCAAGACCGTATCCTTCGCTTGTTGTATGCCCGCTTTTTTTAAAACGGTTAAATATGGAGCCCAGTTCTTCCGGGCGTATGCCAATGCCGCTATCTGAAATGAAAACGGTATAGCTGTCCCCTGCTTCGTAATGATCACTTACCCTGATGGAGCCGTGTTCCTTATTATACCGGATCGAATTGTTGATAAGGTTATATAGCAATTGAAAAATCAAATCGCGGTTTACCTGTTTTAGATGGCTATTTGACGAAATGGTATTTGTAAACCCAATTGACTTCATTTCCATCCGTTGTGTAAGTTCCTCCGTTACTTCCGATATTAACTGGTGCATATTTACCCTATCGTTTTTTGCAAACTGGTCATTTTCAATACGTGAAATATACAGCAGGGAATGAACAATCTTTTTCAGGCGGTTAAGTGTTTTCATCATCGCCAATACCTTCTCCTGCTGCAACTCGTTCATGTCTTCATCCACCAGCAGGTTCTCCACATTGGTTTGCAAAATACTAATAGGTGTCATTAATTCATGAGAAGCGTTGGAAGTAAACTCCCTTTCCTTATCGAATGCCTCATGAATTTTTTCCATCAGGCTAATCAGTGAACGATCCAGGTATTTAAAATCGGAGGTGGAAGTTTTTAGCGGGAAAAGAGATTCTTTAAACGGAAATTTCCGATCCAGTATTTTGGTACGTATAATCTTACCAAGCGGCCTTAACAGTAAATGAGTATATACCAGGTCTACCAATATGCTAATTAAAATTAACCCGATTAATGCATAGAGCGTAAAGCGCTGTAGCAGGGTATTGTATTGCCCGATGGTGGCCGTTGTTTTTCCAATTTCAAGTAAATATTTTTGTTGGCCATAGTTGAATGGATGGGTTAGCACCCGATAAGTCAGCGTATCGGCTTCGATGATGCGTTGGGAAGTTTCTATCGTGTCAGCCACTACTGTATTGCCTGCAGGAACGAGGGAAATATATTCCTCTTTAAGCATGGTATAACTTCCATAAGCGCTATCGCCCTGCAAATAATAATCTATCCCGTTTTTCTGAATTACGGCCAGTACTTTTTTCTTTTGTTGCCCCAGGTAATAATTGGTGTATTGTGAGCCTGCACGGCTAACCAGTAACGGCAATAATATCACAAAAAGTACCACAATGAGCAACTTGGAAAGCGTGATAAACAGTGTCAGTTTTGTGAGTAGCTTCATCCGGCACTTTTAAATTTTAATTTTATAGCCAATTCCCCTCATTGTTTGCAACCAGTCAACAGGCGCATATACGACCATTTTTTTACGGATATTTTTGATATGAACATCAATATAATTGGAGTCGTACTCATCGTCAGAAAAATTACCCCAGATATGCTCACTGAGCTGAAAGCGGGTAAGTGGCCTGTTTTTGTGAAGCAACATATAGCTGAGCAGGTCAAACTCTTTCCGAGATAATTCTATGCTGTTTTGTTCATGCAGAACCAACCTTTTATTAAGGTCAATAATAAATTCTCCCAATTCAATTACCGGGTCGTTGTTGCCGGATTTGCGCCGGGAGATGGCCTGCATCCGCGACTGCAGTTCCAGTAAAGAAAATGGTTTGGCAAGATAATCATCTGCACCCAGGTCAAGCCCCTTTATACGGTCTTCCAGGTCGCCCCTCGCAGTCAGGATAATGTAGGAGGCATTGGGGCAATTTTTTTTTGAATCACCCAACACCAACAGGCCATCTTTATCCGGCAACCCCAAATCAAGCAGTATAAAATCATATTGATTTTCTTCCATCAGCTTGTTGGCGCCGCTTGCAGTATAAGCAATATCGCAGAGGTAAAATGCCTTCTCTAAAAAAACACGCATTTCCTTCGCCATGGCTTTTTCATCTTCAACAATCAATACTTTCATAATACTAAAACTGGTAATAAAAACTTAGGGTTACAAAAGAGTTTGCCTTTCCCGGATCAGTTTGAGCCTCCTTGCTCAATACCGAAAACTGGTAAGCTGCTTCCAGCATATAGTGTGCCCGGTTATAAGCAATGGGTAATTTAAAATTATAAGAAAGTAGATTAAAGGAAGTTTTGGCAACAGTATTGCTGGTACTGCCTGACGGCGGCGTGCCGGTTATAGGGCTTAATATGATACCCAATACACTATCCCGCAATTTTTGTTCTGTAACATAGGTTTCGTAAAAACGCTGGGTACCCGCCACCACATCTGCAGATGGATTAATAGTAACGATATCTTTTTTGCCAATACTAAACAGGTTGATTGATTTTGAAATACCACCGGTTACAAACTCATCACTGGTTGTACCAAACGCGTAATCACCGGTCAGGTTTATATTTACCCAGTTTTCGTAAGTTAAACCAAGGCTGGCATTATCCACGTTAACCGACTGAAGTAAGGGCGAATAAGTGGGATAAAAACTATGGCTGTAACTGAGGTCGGCGGTGAGCTTTTTTGCAAGTTTAAAATTTACACCGGCTCCAAGGCTGGATGCCGAAACAGAAGAATTTTTGTCCTTCAGTAATTTATAGGTTAAACCCGATAAATAAAACCCGGACTTAAAACGATAATTTGCTGCTACTGCCAGGTAAGGCGTGTTTTCCTGCGATTTTTGCCCATAGTAATTGGCGTTATTGGCATACACTGTTCCTACTGTAAAGGTAGCTTTTCGAATAGCACTATCCGAAACCGGAGCCATAGTGCTGTCGGCCTGTCCAAAACAATGAATGCTGAACAAGGTAACGGTGATAAAAAAAAGTAGTGGTTTCATGAGGTAAACATTTTTAATTAATGAAGTATTCTGATAACAGGTTTAATAATTTTCGGTTTAATCATTACCGGCGGTTTTACCGGTAGCGAAACGGGGATGGGCACTACTTGTTTGCGTACTTTAGGCACAACCTTAATCACCTCTTCAAACGGTTTAGCGTCTGCCTTTTCAACCGCTTTCACTTTTGGTGGTAAGGTATCTGTTTGTACATGCGAAACAACTAAATGACCTGTGTTAAAATGAACCACCGGCTTACCATCGCATGCACTTGCCCGGTGCCAGGTATTCACCAGGAGAAATAAGCCGATAAAAAACTTAAAACCCATTATTGATTTCATAACTATTTTTTTAAAACAGGCTTTGCACTATAACGATGCAAAGCCAGTTTTGGATTATTATTTAATTCCTATTCCACCGTTTGCTTTCAACCGGCTGTTCACTTTAAGCGCAGCGGGATTTGGCTTAACAGCATGCACCGCCGATGAACCTGCTTTTATAGTAGCGGTGGTGCCGGCATGTACTTTTTCACCTGTTTTTATCGTTGCTTTAGTTGAGCTGGTCTTAACCTTGTTAGCCTTAGTAACCGTTAAGTCTGTACCTGCGATTATAGTGCCAGTTAGTTCTCCCTTCATTTGATTACTATTATCTGTAATGGCTGTTGAAGACACCGTTGCATCCTTATTTAAAGATGCATTCCCTTCCGTTTTATTATCCTTTTCCGCTGCTGTTATCCCGGTATTGGATTGGGCAGTTCCAGCAACTGTTACCTCTTTGGAAGCTGCTTCCTTTACCCGTTGCTCTTCTGTTTTGGCTTTTCCGATTGCCTCTTGTTTTTTTGCTGTAATTTCATTTTTACCTTTTTCAGCAGTAGCATGTGTTTTGTTTTCGGCGTTGTTTACAGCATTGGGCTGTATGCTGGTGGAGGAAGAAGCACTGCCGGAGCTGCTTACTTCGCTGCTCCCCTTTTCGGTACGTATTGCAGACACCGTGTTAGCGGTTTGCTGGTTTTTTACAGTTGTTTGAGCAAAGGTTGCAATTGACAGTAAAATGGCTGCAGAGAATAAGCATGTTGTTTTCATAATGTTTGTTTTTTAAGTTTATTAATTGAGTACAAAACAAATGTATAAGCCCAACATGAAGGGAAGATGAAAAACAAAAATTTTTGTAATGAATGCAAACTAACAGCACCCGAATCGGATGTACAGATGAAAACGTAGTGAAACGACGCTACAAAGACATTGCCTTGCTTTCTACATCTTACCCCAACGCCAAAGGATGTCACGACCGGCAGGTAACCCTACTCCCCTATTCATGTTTACAATTTTACCATCTGCTTTGATGCAACTATGCCGGACAAATTGCCAGGCAGTTGGCTATCCCTGTAATTGTGTACACCTATTCTTTTTTAATTCATTAATCAAAAACGCTAATACGGCAAGGAACTGATTTTTGATTTAAACTTCGTTTATCTCAAATTAATTTTCGAATTTTTGTGTTTATTTTTGTTTGTCTTCATTTTTCTCTTATTTTTGTTTCCAAATGAATAATATGTTACCAACTAACCGGAGGGAAAAGATAGTGGACTTACTCAGGGAAGATGGTTCGGCCAAGGTGCTAAACCTGGCAAAAATCTTTAAAGTAACCGAAGTAACCATTCGCCAGGATCTTGAAAAGCTGGAAGCTGATGGCCTGATCACCCGTGAACATGGTGGAGCCTACATTAAAAATTTCCAGGACCAGGTACAGGCATTTTCTTTAATTCACCAGGAGAATCTTGATAAAAAGGAATTGATCGCAGACAAGTGCCTGGAGTTTATTGAAAGTGGTGATACCATCATTTTAGATTCCGGTACTACTACAACAGAAGTCGCCAAAAAGCTAAAGGGAATGAAGGGCCTCACGGTGATTACGAATGCCCTGAACATTGCATTGATGCTGGGTGCAGAACCGGGAATTGAAGTGATTGTTACCGGCGGTGAGTTTAAACCGCCTACCCTGTCATTAACCGGTCAGAAAGCGGCTGACTTTTTTAAAGGGTTGCATGTTCAAAAATTATTCCTGGCCACTGCGGGCATTTCTTTAAAGGCAGGCTTAACCTATCCAAGTATCAGCGACCTGGTGGTAAAAAAAGCCATGATTGATGCGGCGGAAATAACCTACCTCGTTGCAGATTCTACCAAGATCAATAAATCAGCCCTCGCCAGCCTGGGCGCTTTATCACTAATTGACTACATCATCACCGATGCCGGAATAGAAGAAAAACACAAACAGGTATTTAAGGATAACGAAATTGAATTAATCATAGCAAGCTAATTACGATGGCATATAAAAAACAAACA
>JANPIJ010000332.1:0-5939 GCA_031424955.1 Ferruginibacter sp.
TTTGTGATTTGGTCATTACAAATTTGCCCCTCTTTTTTGAATTTTCAATTCACCCTTTTATCCCTTGCAAAGTATAAATAGTATCAACAGAAAGGCAAAGTACAGGAAAGGGAGGTACATGATGGCGACATGGTTGTACAAATTGGTAGCTTCCGGCAAACAAGCAATTCTATGATTTCTAAATAAGTACTGCTGTTATTGCGTTGCCCTCCGGTTTAAAAAACATTGCCAGGAACCGGGAGGTCACGGTTGCCTGTAAAGGAGAAAATGCATTTATTGCGCCGATGGATTATTTAAAAATGAAAATCTGTATTAGGCAATAATAGATTATGTTTATATATTAGTATGCAGGCAATACTTCCTTAAACCCAAAACAACATTCTGTTATTATTACCTGGTTTTTAACTTATCCTACACTATGATTATAAAAGGAATACTTAATAGATCCGTTGAAGATGCTACCCGGAACTTGGTTTTAATACTGGTTTTTCTGTTCGCTGCAAATTTTTTAAATGCACAGGCACCTGTGATAACGTCTTTTAGTCCTGCGTCAGGACCGGTAGGTACATTGGTAACCATTACAGGGGTTGGCTTCAGCACCACAACGGCCAATAATGTGGTGTATTTTGGCGGGGTGAAAGCAACTGTTTCGTCTGCAACAAGCAGCTCGTTGATTGTGGCCGTGCCGGCCGGAGCCAGCTATTCGCCAATAACAGTCACTAATAACAGTCTGACTGCATATTCAACAAAACCTTTCCTGGTGACCTTCCCTGGTGGTAACGCTGGATTTAAACCCGGCTCGTTTGCATTGAAAATTGATGTGGTTGCCGCTTTGGACCCGGGCAGGGTTACAGCTGGCGACATAGATGGGGACGGCAAAAACGATCTCATTGTAGCAAGTTCCGCTAGTACCACCATTTCCATTCTACGGAATCAAAGCAAAATCGGATCCCTTGATTTTGCGCCTCATGTTGACATACTTACCTCCTCGTCGTTAAATTATGGAGTATGCATCGGTGATTTAGATGGTGATGGCAAACTTGATATGATATCTGTCGGTACATTGGGCAATACACTTTCCCTGTTTAAAAATACAAGTACACCGGGAGTTATTTCCTTTGCTGCCCGTATTGATATTACCACAGGCGCATCACCTTTTGATGTGGCTATCCGTGATATTGATAAAGATGGGCGGCCAGATATTATCGTTGCTAACAACGGCGCCAATAGCATCTCGGTATTTCGCAATATTGGAAATGCGGGTAATTTTTCTTTCGCGAACAAGGTGGACTTTGCAAGTGGGGCTGAACCAGTTTCAATAGCTTTTGGAGATATTGATTCGGACGGCAGTGAGGATATTGCAGTTGCCAATCCAAGGTCGAGAACGATATCGGTGTTCAGGAACACAAGTACTCCAGGAATCATCGCATTGGCTGCAAAAGTAGATTTTGCACCGGGCAGAAATCCCTATATGGTTGTTGTAGGTGATCTGGACATGGATGGAAAACCGGATATGGCTTCGGTTAACCTTTTTGATCATACTGTCTCAGTTTTTTTAAATACCAGCACCGGTAATAACATCTCTTTTTCGGGCAAGACAGATTTTTCGGCTCCAAGTTCTCCCCAATCATTAGCAATAGGTGATATGGACGGAGATGGTAAACCGGATATTGCCGTTGCAAAATACAGCGGCAACAACTCCATCCTGCGAAATAAAAGCACTGTTGGCGCCATTGCGTTTGATGCCCAGGTTGAGTATGGCTCACCAGCCTATACAGATGGCATTGTACTGGCTGATTTTGACGGAGATGGCAAAGCCGATATGGCAGTAGGTAATGATTATGGCACCAACCTGGTGGCTGTATTAAGAAACAAAATAAACGAACCGGACATCCTGGCTATTTCTCCTGTGTCTGCAGGAGCGGGTACCATGATTACCATTAAAGGCACAAATTTTAGCGGAACTACTTCCGTAAATATTGGTGGCATCCCTGCCACTTCATTCACAGTGGTGGATAGTGCCACCATAACAGCGGTTGTTGCCAATGGTTCGTTTACCAATGAAGTGTCCGTTACTGCTACACATGGCACGGGTAAATTTTTGGGATTCATTTACAAGGGTCCTCATATTCTCAATTTTACACCGCATCATGCCGGAACAGGTAAAATAGTAACAATCAAGGGACATAATTTTATAGGAACCTCCGGGATAAAATTCGGGGCAACGGATGCCCTTTCGTTTAATGTTGTTGATTCCGCAACCATCAATGCCGTGGTAGGAAATGGTTCTTCCGGAATGATAACTGTAACCACGCCCAATGGCTTTGATGCAATTGATAGCTTTGTCTATTATTTGCCTCCCGGTATCATCTCTTTCACACCAACCGCAGCTTTTAATGGTAATTCGGTGACTATAAGCGGAACCCATTTTGCGAGCACCAGTGAGGTTAAGTTCGGAGGCGTTCCGGCAACTTCCTTTTCTGTAACGAATGACAGTACTATTACAGCCGTATTAGGCATAGGGGCATCAGGAGATGTTACAGTAACAACCATCGGTGGAATCGCCACAAAAAGTGGCTTTAGTTTTACGGGGCCTGCCATCCATTCTTTTACACCTACCTCCGCACACGCAGGTGATACAATTTATATTTCCGGGAGTAATTTCAACAGCATTTTAAATATTTCTTTTGGAGGCACAGCCGCTGCATCGTTTATTGTTCTAAATGATAGTACTGTTAAGGCAGTGATCGGGAATGGGGCTTCTGGTAGTGTATCCATTGCAACGATAAACGGAACAGCAACAAAAAATGGTTTTCTTTTCACAGGCCCTGTTATTACCTCTATTACCCCGGGTTTTACCGGTAGGGGCAGAACAGTAGTTATAAGAGGGATGAATTTCACCGGCGCCACCAGTGTAAGCTTTGGCGGTACAAACGCAGCTTCTTTTTTCGTGGATTCAACAACAAGAATTACAGCCGTTGTTGATACTGGTAGTAGTGGCGATGTAATTGTAGTAACCCCAATTGGTACAGCCAGCAAGCCGGGTTTTATTTTTGCACAGCCACCTGAAATTATTTCATTTACACCGATGTCAGCGGGCTATGGAACTGGCATTACTATTAAAGGCAAGCATTTTTCAGGTACTGAATCTATTAACATTGGACCCGTAGCCGCTTCTGGTTTTACCGTTGTTTCTGATACTGTTATTACTGCCTTTATTGGTCAAACATCTTCCGGAACAATTATGGTTTCTACTCCCGGAGGATCTGCGGTTATACCTGGGTTCATATTTGTACTTCCTCCCATTATCAATTCTTTTACACCATTAAATGCGGGGCCGGGAACAACTGTAACTATCACAGGCATCAATTTTACGAATGTTTTTTATGTAATTTTTGGATTCACCATTGCCAAATCTTACAAAGTTGTTTCCGACTCAGTGATTACCGCTGTTGTCGGGAATGGAAATACAGGAAGCGTTAGTGTTTATAGCTCCGGAGGCAGTGCATCTAAAGCGGGTTTTACTTATGTTCCGCTTCCAACGAACATATTACTTTGCCCTCCTGTTTCAAATACTTCCATTACTTCCAATATTACTGGAAATTCGTATCGGTGGCAGTTGAATTCCGGCAATGGTTTTATCAATCTCTTTGATAATGGCAATTATACCGGCAGCACCAATCAAACTTTGCAGATAACGAGTGCTTTATCATCCTGGAATGGAAATATTTATAGATGTTTAGTGGGTGGTGGCACCACTTATAGCAATTCCTTTAAACTGGCATTCAATAATTCATGGACTGGAGCTGCAGGTACAGCATGGGAAAACGCCTCTAACTGGAGTTGCGGAACACTTCCAGATATGAATACAGATGTTACAATTGCCAGCGGCTCAATAATAGTAAATTCGAATACAGTGATAAGGAGCCTGACGCTGAAGCCAGGTGTCAATTTTATTGTCAATCCAAATGTTACACTTACTATTTTACATTAAGAAAAGTTTAGATTATTTAATTATTCCATCAATGGGCGAATGTCTACGAAGATTTAAGTTTCAGTTTATTCGTGCATTTTTGTAATTAATGGCGATAATAAACTGGCTGGTAATTGTTAGAATTGTTTTTTAACAGCTTCCAGGCGTACAATACTTTTGTATAAGATTTCCACAGGCAACTCCTTTTAATCAACGCAATAATTTGCAGGATGGTAGAAGAATGACAACTTTAAACTTTGATGAAACTGAAAGGATTTTTTGATGACTTTTTTATTTATGTCATGTCTTAAGATCCGGCGAAATACTCACTGCTTATTTTTTATGATGCCTCCGGCAAAATAAACCTTGAGAACTTCGCCGGGTAAGGCATATTGGTCATTGAGGTTGACTCGTGCCTCTCCAACCACAATTCCATGATTTCCAAAAATTATTACCTAAGAATTCTAGCAAATGCAGCGTTGCAGATAAGGAATATTTCCGAAGACCGGCATAGTACACCCGCCTTATTTTTTTACGCCTTCGGCAAATAAGCCGGGTGAACTATGCAGATAAAGATATTGGTCATTGAGATTGGCTCGTGCCTCGCCAACCACAATTCCATGATTTCCAAAAATTATTACACTAAGATTTCTAAAAGAAAATGCAGCGTTGCAGATAAGGAATATTTCGAAAGACTGGCATAGTACACCTGCCTTATTTTTGTACGCCTTCGGCAAATAAGCCGGGTGAACTATACTGATAAAGATATTGATCATTGAGATTGACTCGTGCCTCGCCAACCACAATTCCATGATTTCCAAAAATTATTACCTAAGATTTCTAGAAGAAAATGCAGCGCTGTAGATAAGGAATATTTGCGAAGACCGGCATAGTACACGGAGCCCAGGGGAAGAAGGATGAAAAAATAAACCGAAAAACCATCACGGCTTATTTACTGATCGGGTTATTGTTATTCTTTGGAAGCAGTGTGTTATTGAAATTGAAATACACCATTGAAACAGTTGCCATCATTTACATGAGCATAACGGGGATTGGGTTTTTATTAATCCTGGCGGGTGGTAATTTATTAAGCCGGTTAATCAAATTGAATTTATCGAATGATATTTTTAATTCATTGAATGAAACCTTTCCGCAGGAGGAGCGATTGTTAACCAACGAATATTCCATCAATCTTCCTGCCCGGTATAATTTAAAAAGCAGGATACGAAAAAGCTGGATCAATATCATCAATCCTTTTCGAGGTCTACTGGTCATTGGTAGTCCGGGTGCGGGCAAGAGTTGGTTTGTGATACAGCATGTCATTAAACAACATATTGAAAAGGGCTTTGCGATGTTTGTCTACGACTTCAAATACGACGATCTCTCAAAGATTGTTTACAACTGGCTCCAACAAAACAAACAACACTATTCAGTGAAGCCATCTTTTTACGTTATCAACTTTGATAATCTTTCTGTGTCTCACAGGTGCAACCCGCTTGATCCGAACAGTATGAATGATATTACTGATGCGACAGAGTCGGCTCGTACGATCTTATTAGGGCTAAACAGGGAATGGATCAACAAGCAGGGTGATTTTTTTGTAGAGTCGCCCATCAACTTCGTTACCGCCATCATTTGGTTTTTAAAAAAGTATGCCAATGGAAAATACTGCACCCTTCCGCATGTAATAGAACTAATGCAGGCGCAGTATGACGAATTATTTCCGGTTCTGAACACCCAGCCTGAAATTGAAGTATTGGTGAATCCCTTTGTAACAGCCTACCAAAATAACGCGATGGAGCAATTGGAAGGACAGGTAGCCTCCGCAAAAATCGGGATGGCAAGATTGGCTTCGCCACAATTGTATTGGGTGCTTTCCGGAAATGATTTTACATTAGACATCAATAATCCAAAACATCCCAAAATTGTATGCGTAGGCAATAACCCGGAGAAGCAGCAAATTTAT
>JANPIJ010000333.1:0-11968 GCA_031424955.1 Ferruginibacter sp.
CATTATCATCCCGAAATTGAGTTATTATATATAAAAAGGAGTGCCGGCACCTGGCTGGTAGGCGACCATATCGGGCCTTATCAAAGCGGCGATATATTATTGATTGGCGCCAACCTTCCCCATTGCTTCCGGCACGAATACAACCATGTGATGGAAAGAGAGGAAGCCGCCGGTGAAGCTATCTGTATCAAATTTGTTCCGGAAATATTCGGCAGCCAGTTTTTTAGTTTACCCGAAACAAGGAAGATCAGGGATCTGCTGTCCGTTTGCAGTCGCGGGTTAAAATTAACCGGGGAAATAAGGAAGAACCTAGCGCTGGTATTTGATAGTATATTACTGGCTTCACCCGGAAGAAAGCTGGTGTACCTGTTATCCATGTTGGAAGAAATTGCAGAAAGCAGGGAATATACCCCCCTTTCGTCCAAGGGATTTATGCAATCACCGGCAGACAATGATAACCACCGTATAAAATTGGTTTTTGAATATACCTTCAATCATTACAATGAAAAGATTACAATCGACCAGGTTGCATTGCTGCTTAACATGACAAAGCAGTCCTTTTGCAGGTATTTTAAGAATACTACTAAAAAAACTTATATCCAGTTTTTAATGGAAGTTAGAATAGGTGTTGCCTGCAGGTTATTAATGGAAGATGAAAAAAATGTGGCGGAAATCAGTTACGAAGCCGGCTACAATAATATCTCTCATTTTAATCACCAGTTTAAATTAATTACAAAAAAGAAACCGCTGGAGTATAAAAAAGATTACCGGGAAATGGAATTGGTTAAAAGCAGCTAGACCAATGAATTATTGATAATAATGTCTATACCTGTAATAAAGTTTTTTTGCATCCGATATCCCTAACTGAACACAGTAATTAACTTAGGTTAGCCAAATTACAGATGAACCAGGTGATATCGACACCAGCACTATCCTGAAACATAAAAATTCAGGAAGGCAAATATAAAAAGACCGGGGATTAAAGATGAGTAAAATCAGTTAACAGTCTCAGTCTATCCTCCGGAACAGAAATTTTATCTGCCTTTTCCTTGTCGGGATAAATAAAGTCAACTTCGTATTTGTCAGAATGTTTTTCGTAGTGGCAAACTATAGCTTTACCAGCGGGCTTGTATTGAGTATCTAATAGCGTAACTTCCTGTCCGGTGTGGTACTTCATATAGCAAGTTTTAATAGTGTAAATATAAAGTTTACCGGTACTACCCGTAAAGGTTTTTGTACACAGTTTCAATAAAAAATGTGGATATTTATTTCAAAATAGCTTTTATTAAAATGCCAGTCCGGTCCGTTGCAGGTTCACTATATCATTCACCGAAACAATAAAATTGTCTGCATATCCCATTTCCCTGATTTCCAATATCAACCGGTTATTGGAAAGTTTGTTAACCACGCGCCAGAACAAATTGTGCTGCACAGGAAGCGATCGGTCGATGAGCACTTCATCACCAATATGGATTTCATCCATTGTAAATTTTGTCTTTTTCATAAAAATACATTTGACACTTAATAACGTTACAATTTAAAGACCAATTGTACTGAACAACAGTTTTTATCTTTTGTCGTATAATTGGGGAATAAAGTCAACAAACAAAAATATGGATGGTTTAGAACTCCCTATCCTGTTGCAAAAGAAGTGTGCTTAGATTAACTCACTGTTAACAGTTGTAACCAGGCTGTTAAATAACATAAAATTAAGGTGACCTGCTGCCCTTCCAAACCCGTGGATATCCTTGTTTCAACCAGAACTAGGATAAGAAAATCCCGGGCATAAAGACACCTCATCCCTGTGGATATTTTATAGCTACGATTTAAAATAATGGAAATTTTCGCAGTTTTTTAATCGTGGCAGGGAAATATATCAATCCCAAATGTTGCAATATCGGGCAGGTAGCTAAGCCTGCAAATGAGTGATCTCTGTTTTCCCCAAAGTGAGCAAAGGCGGGAACCCTGCTGCCAGGATTTTTACATGGGTTTCGGTTAACCGGTTAAAAATTGAGTTCCAAAGATGAAAGCTTAGATTTTTGCCTCAACCTATCTATAAAAATTAAGATAAAATCGTACTGCGTAAGTTGGCTAATTGCAGACCTTCTTTGGAAATCAGATCTATATTAAACGTCTTGTAGCAGACTTATAGCTGGTATATTTTGCACCGTGTTGCCTTTCTAAGAATTCTTCTTCCAGGCGTATTTGAACCTGGATAATAAAGTAGGTGGCAAGTGTCAAAAAAAATGTTACCGCATTGGGAATAATACAAAACATCCCCGCAACACTTGCAATCATTCCCAAAAAAACGGGGTTGCGGCTGATACTGAAAAGCCCTTTTGTTTTTAATTCCGTTTTGTTTGCCGCGTCAATCCCAATGCGCCAACTGGTACTCATTTGAAATTGTGCAATGGCAATCCATACCAATGAAATATGAATGATCAATAGGCCAGTAACTACCAGCCACTCCTTCTGAAGGTAGGTAACGGGTACCAGGTATTGATACAGTTGGCCGCTAATCGAAAAACACAGCACTGCTATAAAGAGCAATGCTATTAATAGCTTCATCACAAAGCCAATATAATTGTGGGCGGTATCGGTGTTACCAAATGTAATTGGGTTAATACCTGTTTGTTTCCAGGTTCGCCAGGTTGGTAATGCAAAGGCTACAGCCAGGTAAGCTATCAAATAAACCGGCAGGTAAAATCTTAAAAATAGTTGCATGGCCTAGAATTTTAATTTTATTCCTCCATTTATTACAAAGCCTTCTGTATGATTCCAGATATCATCGAACGTTGGGCTATTATGCGGTGGATTTACAACCCTTTTGTATTTACTTTGCCGCTGGTCGGTGAAGTTTTCAAAATTAATGAATACCGATACCTTGTTAAATGTTTTTTGCGCTGCTAAACCAAACTCCCAAAATGAAGGCGTTCTGCTGCCGTTGTATAAGTATTGACGGTCAGTAAAATATCCCTCCAATCCCAACTTGAAATTATCTTCTTTTTCATACATCAATGTAAGGTTCAGCTTGTTTTTTGGCAAGAGCGGTAAAAACTGTTTGGTTGCCAGATAAGTCGCTTTTGCATTGGTGAATGTATAACCAACAAATAATTTTAAATCTTCTTTAAAAATAAATTTAATATTCGTTTCAAATCCGCTGCTGGTGATCGGTTTATCCGCATTGATAAAAAAATAATTGCCGGAAATGCCTGTTTGTAGTACCAGTGGCCGGGTAATACTGGTATAAAAAAATAGTTGATTAAAACTGAAGGACAAATCTTCAGCAAGGTTTGTTGTATAATTGATGTCTGCCGTTCCTCCGATACTTTTTTCTGTTGTAACATTATTCAACGGTTGTACCTGCTGATATTGAATGCTTTCGGTTTGTTCAGTAAAAATGGTAGGGATTTTATACCCTAAACCACCGCCAATCCGGGAACTTATTTTATCTGTAAGTTTAAATAACACTGATATCCTTGGTAAAAGGAATGTTTGATTGTTCTTGTAGCGAATATTTTTATAATGCACGTTATCTACCCGTATACCGCTCTCCATTTTTACCTGATCACTTATATCCCATGTATCCTGGAAATAAGCGCCGCTTGTAAATGATTGTGCGTTGAGCGTATCTGCATTTTCCTGCCTGAACCTATCATACACCAGGTTTATCCCGGAAATCATGGTGTGTTTTTTTTGAAAGAAAACCAATGATAGATCAGTAAAGCTGTTGGTATTCAGGCCTGAAAAAATATAACCGGGAATTCGAATGTGCCTGTCAAAAACGCTCAGGCTTTGCTTTAACTTCAGGGTGTTTTTATTTGCAAATTTTTTCTCCATTTCAACAGTCGTAGTATTTCGGATGGTGTTATTCTTTTCAAAATAAGTATGGCCTGCGATACCGGTTCCTTTTATTACTTCCATATCACCTCCTTCCAGGTTTCCTTTGGTAAAACTATTGCCCAACATCAATGTAACAGAAGGGTTTGGATAATAAAACAGTCTTGGGTTAACCGTAAAATTGCTGCCCTTTGGAATCTCTGAAAATTCATCTTTATCAACGTCGTATGCTTTTTGAATATTTAGCAGGCCCAGGAAGGCATATCCAAATTTTCCCTTCTTTTGAGAAATATAACCACCGATATTGGTTTGGCCAATATTTGATTGATTCAAAATAACATCAGCCTCTAATTTTTCTTTAGGCGTTTTACTGATAAAATTTACAACTCCCGCAATTGCACCGCCTCCGTACAAAGTAGAAACAGGGCCTTTTAATACTTCAACCTGTCTTAAATCAAGGGGTGGAATTTCCAGCACGCTCAAACCGCTGGCGAAGTTTCCAAAGTTGGGGTACCCGTCTTTCAAAAGCTGTGTATACCTTCCATCCAGTCCCTGCACCCGTATACTGGCATTACCGCTGGTAGCCGAAGTTTGCTGAACCTGTAAACCGGTACTTTCGTGCAACAGCATTGATACATTGGAGGGGCGCATATTGTTTTTTTCGTCCAGCTCCTCGCCATCAATCGTTTCAATCCTGGTGGGAGAATTTTTTATGGTACGCCCGGTTCGGGTACTTTGTATAATAACCTCTTCTAATTCCTCGTTATCCTTTTCCAGCAATAATTCCATTGTGTCTGAAGAATGTAAGGGGAAGCTGAAATTTTTAGTGAGTGGTTGGTAACCTGTGTGACTAAATATTATTATTTGTGGGCCACCCGGAATGTTGGCCAATTCCACAAATCCTTTATTATCCGTTATTGTGCCCTGTTTACCTGGCTCAACAATGATATTTACACCTGCCAGTGGCTCTTTGGTTTGCCCGTCTTTAATAATTACTTTGAATGTATTTTGTGCGTTGGTAGTGTACATCGATAATACCACTACCAGTAACGCAAATATTTTTTGCATTAAGGATACTTGTTTAGTTAAATTAATAATTAAAAATGGCCGGCGCCCGGGCGCCAAAAAAAGCAGCACTTTACCTGCTAAGATTCCTTAACTAAACTTTGGAGGTTGCCAGATATTACCGAAGAAGTCGGAAGAAAGTGAAATGTTGCTGTAAAAAAATGGCTGTTGCTTTTTTGCCAGGGGGAGGGCAGGTGCCATTTTATTTAGGTGGAGGGTCAACGAAAACACATGCCCGCAACAGGTACAACTGCAAAATGGATTACAGGGTTCATCTTCGTGTTGCTGTTCTTCCCGATTGGATGAAGAACCGGTTAAAGCCGTTTTAATTGTATCCTCACATGGATCTGCTTCCATACACGGTAAACATGGTAAGAGTAAGATATAGACAGTAAATATGTATATCAGCAATTTCACGACGCAAATGTAATGCTTTTATGAGTTTGCAGCTTTCAATCAACCATGCATCAGTATTTAAGATATATCCCCCGGCCTGGTAATCATTTAAAAAATGACCGGACCAATTATAAATAGCTGAATGAATTAAATTTACCATCCGCCATGGACATTCATCACGTGTATAATTAATAAGAAATTATAAAATGTATAAAAAAGAAATCAACCAACGAAGAAAATTTCTGAATCAAATTGCTACCCTCGGTTCCATGTCATTAATTGCGCCCGGCGTATTAAATGCCGCTATGCCTGTTAATAATAAAGCAGGAGATGGATTTACTTTTTTGTTCCAGGGCGACTCCATCACAGATGGTAACAGAACCCGTAACGCCGACTGGAACCATGTGATGGGCCATGGATACCAGTTTATTATTGCCAGCAGGCTTTGGTATGATTTTCCGAAGAAAGGCTTTCAATTTTTTAACCGGGGTATCAGTGGCAACAAGGTAACCGACCTGGCTGAACGCTGGCAAAAAGATACGCTGGAAATAAAACCGGATATACTTAGCATACTGGTTGGCATCAATGATATTTCCGCCTTGCTAAATGGCAATAGCAAATACACTGCAGAACAATATGAAACCGGCTACAGGGCCTTATTGGAACAAACAACAACGCAGTTGCCGGGGATACAATTGATACTATGTGAACCTTTTATTTTACCCGTTGGCAAACTAAAGGAAAGATGGGAAGCATACTCCACTGAGATATCAAAACGGAGAAGTATAGTAAAGCAGTTAAGTGTGGAGTACAATGCCATTTTTGTTGAATTTCAAAATGCTTTCGACAAGGCATTAACAAAGGCCCCTGCAGAATACTGGATTTGGGACGGTATTCATCCCATGCCCGCCGGGCATGAACTGATGGCGAGGGAATGGATGCGGCAGGTAAGTAAGAAATTGAAGTTTATTAAATGAGGGCGCGTTAATAGGTCAATGGTGAATGGTCAATGGTGAATGATGCATCCGGAAGCGAAATGTGGTTAATAATGTAACGATTGCCTAATTCCCATTGCGAATTGCTTATTGCCCATTCACCCTTGCCCCTTGCCGTTATCTCTACAACCTGGTGAATGCAATATTCTTAAACCGGTGATTTGCATATACCCTTAGCCAATAATTTCCTGGCCAAAAATGTTTTATTTAAGCGGGCCGGTAAAGCTGAGATGCGATCAATTGTTATTTTTTTTGGATCAATTGATCTGAATATTTACTATCGCCAAATACCGTAAAATTGGTTGTACAGGGGAGAAAAACCTGCACAACCAATTTTAAAAAAAACTGCCTTTCGTTAAAGACTATTATTCCAGCACCCCGTACTTACCTGACTGAAACTCCATAATCGCTTCATGTATTTCTTCCTGCTTGTTCATCACAAAGGGGCCATAACTGGCGATGGGTTCATTGATAGGTTCACCACTTAACAACAGCAATACCGCATTTTCCGCCGCTTTTATTTCAATATCTTCCCCTTCATTTTCAAACAAGACAAAACTGTGTTCAGCAGCCGGCCGGCCGTTTATTTCCGCACTGCCATTTACCACCAATATTGCGGTGTTGTGTGTGGCCGGAATATTCACTGTTAACTCTTTGTCCTTTTTCAATTTAATATCAAACAGGTTAACCGGCGAATACGTAAAAGCCGGCCCTTTTACTTCATTGAAAGTTCCTGCAATTACATTTACCTCACCCCCATTGTCCGGAAGGGTTACCTTACCCATTTGATCGGCTGCAATGGCCTGGTAATGGGCGGGGGTTGACTTATCTTTTTTGGGAAGGTTTACCCAAAGCTGCACCATTTCGAAAGGGCCGCCGGTTTTGGAAAACTGTTCTTCATGATATTCTTTATGCAAAATCCCTGCACCGGCAGTCATCCATTGCACATCACCCGGGCGAATGATCCCACTGTTTCCTGTACTATCATGGTGCGCCACGCTTCCTTTGTAAGCAATGGTAACCGTTTCAAAACCCTTGTGCGGATGCACATCTACTCCCCTAAGCTTTTCCGAAGGGCCAAAGTCGTATTCCGCATTAAAGTCGAGCATCAGGAAAGGGCTTATCCTGCGTTGCGGAATATTTGCACCCGGAATAAAATTATATACCCTGAACCCATCTCCTACCATGCCAGGCCTTGCAGGGCGGGTCGCTATTTTTTCTATTGATTTTTTCATGTTGATTTGTTTACAGTTGATTTTTTTCTGTTTTTTGTTTGAGCATTTCGGTTGCTAATATCTTACTGAATCATAATGTTCAAGCCTGAATTTTTTAACGCATCATCTACAAAAGAAATAGCGGGTTTGTGTTCTCTTTCCCGTTTATCCAATGCAGTTTGTATGTTATCTTCCAATAAACCAATATCAGCATCATTTAGTTTAATCATTATCAGATGCGGGCTTTGATGGTGAAAAATGATGTCCATTTTTTTTGCTTCTGTTTCAGTAATATCACTTAACAATATTACCAGGTCAACGTTTCGCTGATGAAATTTTTCAATGGCATCTTCCCCGGCGGTTGCAGGCCCGGCGTTCCATTCTTTGTTACTGTTGATTTTGCTTATTACTGTTTGAACGACTGATTGATTATTACCCACCACCAGCATTTCTGTTTTGTTCATTTGATTTCCTTTTTTTTATCAACACAAAAGTACAATAAGGAGCGGCCGGTAACAATAATGTAGATTAAGTGAAACAATTGATTTAAATCAAGAAAATCAGCTATTTTTTTGTGGATGCCTGGTTAAGCATGCGACTTAAGAATTCGGGTGTTACGCCAATGTAGGAAGCAACCTGCTTCTGTGGCAGGCACTGAATAAGTGAAGGATAGAGGCGGCAAAAATTATTATAGCGTTCCAATGCGGAAAGGCCGAGGTTGTCTAATAAACGATGCTGGTAGGTGGCCAACGCGTTTTCCGCAATGATCCGGAAAAACCGCTCCAGTTTTGGAATAGAAATGTATAACTGATCAAGATCGGATTTAAGTAACATCAGCATTTCGCTGTCATCCACCGCATCGATATACAAGGTTCCGGGTTGTTGCAAAATATAGCTGCGCATATCACCAATCCACCAGCCCGGTGGTGCAAATTGCAGGATATGTTCAAACCCGTTCTTGTCGATGGAATAACTTCGCAGGCATCCGGCTGTTACAAAAACCGCGTATTGTTGTATATCGCCTTCCTGCAAAAGAAATTGTTTTCGCCGGAGTTTTTTATTTTTAAGCAGCGAAATGATCAACGCCTCTTCTTCCATGGAGATATAGACATGTTTTGCGATACTGCGTAGTAAAAGGTCTTTCCTCATGATAAAAATTGTACCTGCAAATGTAGCTAATGATCAGTATGCATTCAGCGTTTCGAAAAGCCATAATGCAGCGATCAACTCATTTAGCTATTTCCTCAATTTGTCAACACCGGCTTATCCAGGTTTGAAGCAGCTAAAGGAATGTCTACCTTTATGGTACATCCCATACCCGGAGCCGAATTCAACTCGAACTTACCGGCAAACAACTCTGCCCGCCGTTTCATATTTGCGAGGCCAATACCGCCCTTAACTTTATTAACATCAAAGCCGACACCATTGTCTGAAATGATGATTTTAAGTTTATTGCTTTCAATCAGCACATCCACTTCAACTACCGTGGCGCTTGCATATTTCAATATATTTCTTAACTGTTCCTGCAAAATACGGTAAAGGTTTAGCTGAATGTCGAGCGCTATGGGATAGCGTTTTACGGAATCATCAAACTCCAGTATTATTTTATATTTTCCGGTTAAATTAAAAGTTTTGAACAACCTGTTAAATGCATCTTCCATGGTGGTATCATCAAAAAAGGCAGGCGCCAACCGATGAGAAAGGTTCCGGATTTCATCCGAGGCAAGCACAATATAATCGTTGCACTGGTTGTACCATTGCAACCCATTGGGTTGTAATGATTCCTCCAACATTCCCAGCGTAAGTTTCCCAGCGGCCAATATCTGGCATACATTATCGTGTAATTCGGCCCCTATTTCGTAGCGTTCATCTTCCTGTGTTTTTATGATGGCCTTGGTGATTTTGTATTCGTTCAAATTTTTCTCCGTTACATCCACCGCTATTACCGATACATAATTTTTATGATTGATTACGATCGGGGCGCCGAAAATATCCACTTCCATCAGTTCACCGGATTTTTTAAAATGCCTGAACCTGCCTTCATAAAACCGGATATCCTGCCTGCTTAGTTTGTCAATTATTTCCAGCGTTTTTTCAATATCCTCTGCCGGCCTGATATCCATTATACTCATCGTTAAAAACTCTGCTTCACTATAGCCGTACAATCTTATGGCCGCATCATTTACCTGGGTAAATCTATATGTTTCCATTTCATACACCCACATCGGTTGCGGGCTTAAATGAAAAAGATCACTATATCTTTTTTCTGAATCTTTCAGATCGGATATAATCTTCTTTCGTTCTATGGCGTACAGTATGCTTTTGTAGAGTATGGCTGCACTTAACTCATCCTTAATGAGATAATCAGAAATACCCTGCGAAATGGAGTTGGTACTAAAATCTATATCTGCGTAGCCGGTTAATATGATGATGGGGGTTTGATCAGCTATCCCAAACATATCGGTGATGAGGTGCTGGCCACTTCTATCGGGCAAACTGAGGTCCAATAAAATTACGTCAAAACTGATGTTTCCGCCGGATAAAATTTCCGATGCGGTTTTAAAATTTTTTGCATGCTCAATCAATGGATCCAATATCTGTTCCCTCAAAAAAGTTTCTACCAATACAAAATCTCCCGGGTTATCTTCAATCACCAATACTTTATACGGTCTTTTATCCTTTATCATGTATTACTATTTATTTCTTAGGAAGTTTAGCTATTAATATCCAGAAGCTCTCGATGCCTGCAACTACTTTAAAAAATGTTTCCAGTTCAGCAGGCTTGGTGATAAAACAGTTGGCGTAATTTTCATAAGATTGAAAAATATCTTTTTCAGAAGAAGAAGTGGAGAGCATGATGACCGGAATATGTTTTAACTGATCGCTTTGCTTAATATATTGCAATACTTCATGGCCATTTCTTTTTGGCAGGTTTACATCCAATAAAATCAGGTCAGGCATTTCTTCATTTTCATAAGCGCCGCTTTTTTCCAGGAAATCAATCGCCTCCTTCCCATCCCTGGCTACACTGATTTTATTACGATTTTGCCATTGCTCCAGCGCTTCTATAGCAAGGCATATATCTCCTTCATTATCTTCTACCAATAAGGTATGAATTGGGTTCATTAGTAACAGGTTATTTTTTAAAGGTAAATAAAAAGTGCTTCCTATTTTTAAACGAATGCTACCCTTGGTTTGCCGCTACGATATTCCACCACTTTTTTGCAAATAACCAGCCCTTTACGGTACCTGGCTACTCATTGGTATCAGGTAAACGCCAAAAGATTACAAATATTTTTTTGAATAATTCATCTATAATGCTTATTGCATTATCGGTTACCGAAAATTGCCGGTAACCGATGTTGTATTTTGCTGTAATGTGAATATGTGGAGATGGCTTGCTGGTGCAAGGCAACGCATGCTGGTGGCTCCGTCCGTTGCAAACCCAATATATTGTATTATTTAAGCGCCAGTCAGATTGCGGTATTTTATTTACTAATGGGATACTCAGATTGCAGTAATGAATACAGCTTCAAATCTACAAAATGATCGTACAGCCATTCGCCCTGCCGCAATATGCCTTCGTAGTGAAACCCCAGTTTTAACGGTATCGCTTCACTTCTTTTATTATCACAGGCTACTTTTATTTCTACCCGGTTCAATAACAATTCTTCAAAACACCAGGCGATTATTTTATTACAAACCTTTGGCATGATACCCTTTCCGGCATATCGGGCGGCCAGCCAGTACCCGATAGAAGCCTTCCTGTTTACGGGGTCAATATTTTGCAACTCAATTACGCCAATGATCTCCCGTTTGTTTAAAATGATAAACACAATTGCCTGGCTAATTAAAAAATCATCCCGGGTATCTTTTATAAAGCGAAGGCTATCCGCTGCAGACAGGTTTAAGTCTAGCCAGGGAAGCCACTGCCGCAGGTACAGCCGGTTCGCATCCACCTGACGGAACAGTTCCTCCGCATCGCATTCCATCGGCTGCCGAAGCTTTATTTCACTATCGACGGGAATGGTGATCATGGCATAGTATTTTTAGGGATTTAGAAGTACTAAAATATACATCTAAGTTGTTTATTTCATATTTTTTTTCTTGATGTTAGATAAAGCATCAGTGAGTGCCTTTCCACAATAGCCGGACTGAGAACAAAACTGTCTACTGAGGTTTTGTCCGATGAGCTTTATATGCTAATGGTTTAAAACTACAATAATATAGATGGCAGTCGTATAGAAATTTTAAAGGAGGTACAGTTAAGCTTATTTGAATTTGCCGGATTTTTTTGCATAGCAATATTGGTTGTACAAAACCTGTGGGCTCTTTTTGTTGTATGGCACAAGCATGGCCAAAAACTCTCAACAACCTTACTACCAAGCTTGCGCCAATGGGGCATTGCCAACTCACTTCATCTGCACTAAACTTTTAAAAGCAATGGTAGTAACAACC
>JANPIJ010000334.1:0-16708 GCA_031424955.1 Ferruginibacter sp.
CTCAAATAATACGGGCAGTATGATCAGGTTGGTTGGCTTGGCCCGGCCGAGACTGGAACTGATTTTAATATAATTGCCGGGAACATTGGACAGGATGATCCTTTCTTTTTCAAAAGCCACTTGTCCCACCAGGCCTTCTCCGATGCCAAATTCGGTCGGTATATTTTTTTCTGATTTATAACCGTATGCAGAAAACAGGCTCAGTTTTACAACTTGTGTTTCTTCATTTTGTTTTAATATATAAAATGCCCCATAGTGGGCGGTCACCACCTGCGCCAGTTCGGAGAGTATTCGTTGAGTTACCGTTTTAAGGTCTTTCTGCCCTTGCAGCATCTGCGTAAACTTAGCCAGGTTGGATTTTAGCCAGTCCTGCTCCTGGTTTCGCAGCGTGGTCTCCTTCAGGTTAGCAATCATCTGGTTAATGGTATCTTTCAGCGCTTCCACTTCTCCCTTCGCTTCTACCCGGATGGTACGGGTAAGGTCACCCTTGGTTACCGCCGAGGCCACTTCAGAAATAGAACGTACCTGTGTGGTTAAATTTTGGGCCAGCTGGTTCACATTTTCGGTCAGGTTTTTCCAGATGCCGGATGCGCCCGGTACGGAAGCCTGTCCACCCAATCTACCGTCAACGCCTACCTCCCTTGCCACCGTAGTTACCTGGTCGGCAAATAAGGCCAGCGTATCAATCATTTCATTGATGGTATCAATTAATTGAGCCACCTCCCCGCGGGAAACAATAGCCAGTTTTTGCTTCAGGTTACCGGTAGCCACCGCTGTTACTACTTTGGCGATACCACGCACCTGGTTGGTAAGATTGGATGCCATCATGTTCACACTATCCGTCAAATCTTTCCAGGTACCACCCACTCCCCTTACTTCTGCCTGTCCTCCCAGTTTTCCATCTGTACCCACCTCGCGGGCTACACGGGTTACCTCAAAGGCAAAAGAGTTTAGCTGCTCCACCATGGTATTGATGGTATTTTTCAAATCCAGGATTTCTCCCTTTACATCAATAGCCACCGTTTTAGACAAATCACCACTCGCCACGGCTTTGGTTACTTCCGCAATATTCCGCACCTGCGAAGTAAGGTTACCGGTCATCTGGTTTACCGAGTCGGTTAAATCCTTCCAGGTACCGGCCACGCCCGGTACAAAAGCCTGACCACCTAATTTTCCATCCGTACCTACCTCACGGGCCACACGGGTTACCTCCGATGCAAAGGCCCTCAACTGATCCACCATCGTGTTCAATGTTTCCTTTAGTTGCAAAATTTCACCGCGTACATCCACGGTGATTTTTTTAGACATGTCACCATTTGCCACGGCAATCGCCACTTCTGCAATATTCCTTACCTGTGCGGTTAGGTTACCGGCCATCTGGTTTACCGAATCTGTTAAATCCTTCCAGGTTCCTGCTACACCCGGTACATTGGCCTGGCCGCCCAGTTTTCCTTCTGTACCCACTTCCCTTGCCACACGGGTTACTTCAGATGCAAAACCCCTTAACTGGTCCACCATCGTATTGATGGTGTTCTTTAATTCCAGAATTTCCCCTTTTACATCCACTCCAATCTTTCTTGATAAATCACCATTGGCCACCGCAGTGGTTACCTCGGCGATATTCCTCACCTGCGAGGTAAGGTTACTCGCCATTTTATTTACTGAATCGGTTAAATCTTTCCAGGTACCTGCCACACCGGGTACGTCGGCCTGGCCTCCCAGCTTACCCTCCGATCCTACTTCCCTTGCCACACGGGTTACTTCCGATCCAAATGCATTCAACTGGTCCACCATCGTATTGATGGTATTTTTTAATTCAAGTATCTCCCCTTTTACATCCACGGTAATCTTTCTCGACAAATCGCCTTTGGCCACCGCCGTGGTAACCTCGGCAATATTGCGCACCTGGCCGGTCAAATTACTGGCCATCCCGTTTACAGAATCCGTCAGGTCTTTCCAAACACCTCCCACACCCTCTACCGTGGCTTGTCCGCCAAGCTTGCCTTCCGATCCTACCTCTCTTGCCACACGGGTTACTTCGGACGCAAATCCCCTCAACTGGTCCACCATCGTGTTGATGGTATTTTTTAATTCCAGGATTTCTCCTTTTACATCCACATCAATTTTCCTGGATAAGTCACCCGTTGCTACCGCCGTAGTTACCTCTGCAATATTCCGCACCTGCGAAGTAAGGTTGCCCGCCATGATATTTACAGAATCGGTCAGGTCTTTCCAGGTACCACCTACGCCGGGCACATCCGCCTGTCCGCCCAACCGTCCTTCCGATCCAACTTCCCTCGCCACACGGGTTACTTCCGATCCGAAAGAATTTAACTGATCCACCATGGTGTTGATGGTATTCTTTAACTCCAGGATTTCTCCCTTCACGTCCACGGTAATTTTTCTTGACAGGTCGCCCTTGGCTACGGCCGTTGTTACTTCCGCAATATTCCTTACCTGGCCCGTTAAACTACTAGCCATCCCATTCACACTATCCGTTAAGTCTTTCCAGGTACCTGCCACGCCCTTTACCTGGGCCTGACCACCCAGTTTACCCTCTGTACCTACCTCCAGCGCCACACGGGTTACTTCCGATGAAAATGAATTCAACTGGTCCACCATGGTATTGATGGTATTTTTCAATTCCAGGATTTCACCTTTTACATCCACTGTAATCTTTCTCGACAAATCGCCTTTTGCCACAGCGGTGGTTACCTCCGCAATATTGCGTACCTGGCCAGTCAAATTACTGGCCATCTGGTTTACAGAGTCCGTCAAATCCTTCCATACGCCACCCACCCCTTTTACTTTTGCCTGTCCACCCAACTTTCCTTCCGATCCCACTTCCCTTGCCACACGGGTTACTTCACCAGAAAATGAATTCAACTGATCCACCATGGTGTTGATGGTATTTTTTAATTCCAATATTTCCCCCTTTACATCCACGGTAATCTGGCGGGAAAGATCGCCCTTGGCAAAAGCCGTGGTAACCTCCGCAATATTACGTACCTGGCCGGTTAGGTTACTGGCCATCTGGTTTACCGAGTCTGTTAAATCTTTCCAGGTACCGGCCACTCCCTTCACCTGTGCCTGGCCACCCAGCTTACCTTCGGTGCCCACTTCAAGGGCCACACGGGTTACTTCCGACGAAAACGAATTCAACTGATCCACCATTGTATTGATGGTATTTTTTAGTTCCAAAATCTCGCCCTTTACATCCACCGTAATTTTTTTAGACAGGTCACCCTTGGCAACAGCGGTTGTTACCTCAGCAATATTCCTCACCTGTGCGGTAAGGTTACTACCCATCTGGTTTACCGAATCGGTGAGGTCCTTCCATACGCCGCCTACCCCTTTTACTTTAGCCTGTCCTCCCAGTTTCCCTTCTGAACCTACTTCCCTGGCCACCCGGGTTACTTCCATGGAAAAGAGGTTTAGCTGTTTCACCATGTCATTTACCTCTTTGGCAATTCTTGAAAACTCTCCCTGCAACGTATGTCCGCCAATTTCTAATGGCATTTCCTGGGATAGGTTTCCCTTGGCAACAGAACTGATAACATGCGCAATTTCAATGGTAGGATGTACAAGGTCGGATATCAGGTCATTGAGCGAATCCACCCCGGTGCTCCATGCCCCCCGGGCACTGGGCACTTCAATACGCTGGGTGAGTTTGCCCTGCTTACCAATAGTATTGCCCGCCCTGGTAAAGCCAACCATCATCTTTTCATTGAGGGAGATAATTTCATTTAACGTGTCACAAATTTTGCCACTCAACCCTATTTTATCTATCGGCATGCGTACGCTGAAATTTCCATTCTTTACTTCTGTAAGCACCTGCAGCAAAAGCCTGGTGTCCAGGTCTTCACTATAAGCGGTATCGCTTTGCGCTAAGCTATTTGCAGTGGGCTTACTTTTTTTTAAAGCAGGTGGTGAACCAGGGTTTAACGATGTAGTGGCTTGTCCGTTAGACGGACTCTTTTTATGAACGGTTAGAGTTTTGGGGGTTAGGCCAGCCATTGATATAGATTTGGATGTTATGAATTAGTTGAAAACAAGGGTTTAAAAAAGAAAGATAAAGTAGCGGAGCAATATTTCATAGCATTTCAATGTTTGGATAAAATAAAAACAGAATTGAAACATAATTTATACCATCGGTTAATAGCTGCGTAAAAAGCAATTTTGACAATAAACTGTTGAATTATTTCCCCATTTTTATATGTTGTCTTTAAAATTACTCAAGTTGTGGACACAGGATTAATAGGTTCACCTTAATGTTGAACAAATAAGGCCTATCCGTTTACAATTTCTCCGCCATTTGGATGCAATACCTGGCCGGTTATATACGAGGCATCATCGGAAGCAAGAAATAAATAGGACGGCGAAACTTCCACCGGTTCTCCAGACCGCTTCATTGGCACATCGCTCCCGTGTTTTGCAACCTTAGACGGTTTAAAACTGGCAGCAATAAGTGGAGTCCAGATCGGCCCTGGCGCAACTGCATTTACCCGGATACCTTTTTCAACCAGGTTAGCGGCCAGGCTTCGGGTGAAGGAAACAATGGCCCCTTTCGTAGCTGCATAATCTATCAACTCCGCACTACCCCGGTAGGCAGTTACGGAAGTTGTATTAATGATGTTGCTGCCATTCTTCATCAGTTTCAAAGCATTTTTCGTAATCCAAAACATTGCAAAAATATTAGTGGCAAATGTTTTTACCAACTGATTGGTAGTAATTTCTTCCAACCCTTTGCTTTCATAATGTATGGCTGCGTTATTAACGAGGATATCAATTTTCTCAAAATGCCTGGCAGCTTTATTAACAGCCACCCTGCAAAAACTTTCTTTGGATATATCACCTGGTATAATAAGGCATTTCCTGTTATATACTTCTGTAATTATTCTCTCTGTTTCCCTCGCATCTGCATGTTCATCATAATAAACAATGATAATATCTGCCCCTTCCTTCGCAAACAAAATAGCTACGGCTTTACCAATGCCACTATCTCCACCGGTGATGAAGGCGGTTTTACCAGCCAGCTTATTGCCACCCACTTTTTCCGGCCAGTCTGTAACCGGTTGTGGGGTCATTTTATATTCAACACCAGGCCGTTGCTGGTGCTGATCCTTGCGTAGTTTTTTTGTTGGATTCGATTTCTGCATACAAGAATGTTATGGATGATGATACAAAAGCTGCCATTGTTAAAAGACAATTAATATGCCATCGCCAATAGATTTTTTTCATCTGCCATCAGTATATAGCCGTATGAAAATTGAGTGACCGGCACACCCTGCCAGGTGAAATGTCTCGCTCAACATGGTTCTGAAAATAGTTCTTAAAATGGCAATCAATATTTTTGAATCGCAGTCTTCAATTTGCTAAAATATGGCTTGATTTTTTTTATAATTCTGGAAGATTTACCGTTAAAAGCTTCATTAACCAATATGGCTGAACTGTTACAGTGTTTGATAAAAAAGAAAACAAATCCAAATGAATGAAGTAAATGATATTTTTGGACACGGAAAGGACCTCTCCATTTTCCAGATGAGCTGCAGGGGAATAGCCGTCTTTCTAATAGCTCTGCTCCTGATACGGATTTCGGGTCGGCGTTCGTTCGGGGTACGTAACCCTATCGATAACATCATTGTGATATTACTCGGGGCCATACTAAGCCGGGCGATAGTAGGCATATCTCCATTTTGGCCGATTGTAATTACCTCCCTCGCAATTGTTGTTTTACGCCGCATTTTAGGCAGACTGCTGCTACGCTATCAGAAGTTTAAGCAACTTGTCGAAGGAGAAAAAATTTTATTGTACAATGAAGGGAATTTTATCCATGAAAAAATGAGAAAAGCAATGCTGAACGAGGAAGAAATTATGCAGGGAATTCGAAAAACAGCTTCCACGGATAGTCTGGAAAATATAAAAACTATATACATAGAATCAAACGGTGAAATCACCTGTCTTAAAAAGAAAAATGAATGAAAGATCTTTATAGTTAAATATTGTATAACTAGCCGTCACATCTTCATTGTTGTAAAAGAAAATTGCCCAAATAATTTTTGCCCATTTATAAAATATTATAAGCACTATCTTCCCAATAACGTGAATCTTTAACCGTATATGGAAGCAGGTAGATTGGAATACCCAGTACAGTTTTTTAATTTTATTAAGTAGTATTCATTAATAAAAACAAAGTCTACGTTATAGTAGAAAGTCAGTTTATTAACTTCGTCTTTATTGCCTCAATAGAGGGTTTTGATGGATTTCCAATGAGTAGTGCGAAGATTCTATTATAAATTTTGATCTTGTTAAAAATATGCGACAAAATGATGAGCAAAGTAATATTAGCTACCTTTTTTAATGGTCTATATTTCTGCAAAATATGATTACATAATTCAACAACCAATCATATTTGGTTGCTGCTTCGTAGAATTCCTTCCCCAGTTAAATAAAAAAATCCTGCGATTAAATACTTTAATTGTGGCATCTTTTTTAAACCATTATTAACATTTCCAAATATTTAAAACTTTAAACAAGATTTATGAAAACAATGCAAAAAGCAGCTGCTACACAAACTGCATCGAAAAAACCGGGAACACAAAAAACTTCCCCGGGCAATTCGTCGGCTTCTGGTTTACGTGAACTGTTCCAGGAGAGTTTGAAAGATATTTACTGGGCAGAAAAAGCGCTCACCAAAGCGATTCCTAAAATGATTAAAAAAGCCACGTCGGATGAATTGGTTACTGCACTAACAGACCATCTTGCTGTAACCCAGGAGCAGATTTCCCGTATGGAAGAAGTTTTTACTACGCTCGGTCTTAAAGCCCAGGCTAAAAAATGCGAGGCCATGGAAGGCCTGATCAAAGAAGCCACCGAAATAATGGAATCTACCGAAGAAGGTGTTGTGAGGGATGCAGGTATTATCGCTGCCGGTCAAAAAGTAGAGCACTATGAAATTGCTACTTACGGTACTTTGTGTGCATTTGCGAAAATTCTAGGTGAAATGGATGCAGCGGAATTATTGCTACAATCGCTCAATGAAGAAAAGGAGGCCGATGATAAATTATCTGAAGTAGCTGAAGGCTCTATCAATCTGCAGGCTGCAGGTGTAGAAGAAGAAGAAGAAGAGCAGGACGTCTGAGTTAATGTTGGTATATGAAAATTCAGGCCTCATTTAAATTTCCATGAAGTTTTAGATAACTAAGCTTCCTGGTTTTCGTTATCCGGGGTATAAAGCAGGCTTGTGGATCATGCTTTTCACCTCAATCATTCTTAAAAACACTGTCGTGGCAAAAAGTAAAAAAAAGAAGCGGAAGAAAACAAGAAACTGCAAAATCTGAAAGCCGCTAAAACCTAAAGTTAATAATCCTGACTCACCAGATCTGGCACACAAAATTGAAGGAACCCGAAGATTCTTTTCATACTTGAATTTGATTTGCTTTGAAAGTCCGCAACTAAAAAAGCAGGAAAAGGAAACAACTCAATAATTCACAGAATGCTGAAATTGTAATGAAGCTTCTGAATTAGAAAGAATGTGTAATAAAATGTTTGTTACACGTACCAAGCTACGAAAACACAACTACGATGGAAAAAGCTAAATCATTTCAAACAAAACGATTTTCCAATCTTTCATTCGACTAAACAACTTACAATTATCAAATAAAAATTAATGATGAAAAAATTTATTGCAATTCCTGGAATATTATTCCTTTCCTTCTTATTGAGCAGCTGTGAAGCCATCGGGGCTATTTTTAAGACCGGTGTAGGCGTGGGCGTATTTCTTGTTATTGCGGTTGTTGTTGTGATTATTTTTTTTGTTGCCCGTGGCTCAAAAAACAAATAGAGGGGATTGTATAACTGTGATACCTTATGGCTGCATGATGAAAATGGTAAAAGACCATTCTTTATCAACCCTCCTTTGAAGAGTTGAGGAGCTGGGCAGCTATTAGATATTCTTTCAAAAATGCATTACAGGATGTCTATTACAAAGTAATGTTAACGGTACTAAAAACGTGAATATATATTGTGATTGACGACAACATTATACATGTTAACCCGGCTGGAAAAATATTAATCTGTCTGGATAGCAGGTCTTATTTTTAAATTATAAAAGCCGTTTTGAGGAAACTTAAAGAATAAGCTGCATCGGAAGTAAACATCCCAGGGCTTGATCACAATATTTTAATCCGCTGAAAATTCAATTTTTAATTTAGAGAAAAGTATGTTTGATAGAATTGCTCTACAGGAAACAGGAGATTTTTTATTTCGTCAACATTATACAGTAGCGGTGGCCGAGAGTGTAACTGCAGGATTACTTCAAACAGCATTTGCTGCTGCTGAAAACGCTACCTCATTTTTCCAGGGCGGTATTACGGCTTACAATGCGAAACAAAAATACACCCACCTTCAGGTAAACATTTTGGATGCCATTAGTTGCAATTGCGTTTCCCAGGCCGTAGCGTCAGAAATGGCCCTGGGAGTGAGTAAGTCTTTCTTAAGCGACTGGGGCATTGGTGTCACTGGTTATTCATCGGCTTTGCCTGGTCATAAAATGAGTAAACTCTATGCATACTTTGCTATAGGTTTTCATAACGAGATAGTAGAGGCAGACAAGCTGATTAGTGAAATTGAAGATCCATTACAAGTTCAACTGAAATATGTAAATACAATTTTAAATACTTTCATGAAACATCTCCGTTCAATGGCCTGTTAGAATAAATACCCGGCATATTTATTTTTTACGCCGATTAGGATATCGCTTGGTTATTGATAAAATTTTTTTCCCTCTTTTGATTAATTTCACTTTTAACGGCACTGCATACTTTCGACCTGGAGAAGCTCATTTATAATAAAAAATACAGATTTATACATTCAATAGTGATCAATGATTATTGTACGAGCTTCATAACAGGATTGAAACTCTTTCAACACTCATTAAAAAAATTGAGTACCGCTACATATATAATTAATTGCTACAAGCAAAAAAATAGATTTAAAATATTACTGCGATAATATCTTTACAGGTTATATTATTTCTCCTTGTATTTAAGTGAAAAAATTGCGAGCGTAATATTAATTAAAAATGAGAAAGAATTAGAGATGATAATTATCAGGTCATTCTTTAACACGCCGTAATAAATCCATAATCCTATTCCGATAAATAAAATTAAAAGCATCAGTAATGAAATACTTTCCGCTTTTTTATCTTTTACAACTTTTACTAACTGGGGTATTAAAGAAGCCGCAGTGCAGGCACTGGCGGCTATACCAATAAGTGTTTCAATTTTCATGCTGTTATGGCACTGTGGTGGTGCAGTTTAATTCCAGGGATCGAGCACCACTTTTACGCAGTTATCTTCTTTCTTTTTAAAAATGGTATATGCATGGCTGACTTCTGATAAGGGCAAACGATGGGTTATTACATCATCGAGTTTAACTTTTCCCTCCACCACATAATTTAATAATTTGTCAATATGTTTTTGAGCGGGTGCCTGCCCGCCTTTCAAGGTAATGCCCTTGTCAAAAAACTGTCCAATTGGAAAGTTGTCATAAGGACCGGGATAAACACCCAGGACGGAAACTATTCCGGCACGTCTTACTGCGCTCATGCAGGCTTCTAAAACTTTTACAGATCCTTTTTCAAGATTTATAGTCGCCTTAGCCCTGTCTAATAAACTACGATCGGGTTCAAACCCTACTGCCTCAACACAAAGGTCTGCTCCACGTCCATTTGTAATGCTCCTTATTTGGTCTACTACCATTTTAGCACCATCATTCCATAAAATAGTTTCACAGTAGGCTGCCTGTTTTGCCTTATCCAGGCGGTATTGTAAAGTATCAACAATAACAACCCGTCCAGCGCCTCTCAGCCACGCACTTTTTGCAGCCATAATGCCTACGGGTCCCGCTCCGAATATCGCTACCGTTTCTCCCCCTTTTATTTGCCCCCAGTCTATACCGGTGTATCCGGTTGGGAAAATATCGGTCAGGAATAATACCTGCTCATCAGATAAAACATCTGGTACGAGCCTCGGCCCGTAATTGGCATAAGGTACTCTAACATATTGTGCCTGTCCGCCATCGTATCCCCCATATAGGTCAGTATACCCAAATAATGCACCTCCTTTTTCTGTAAGTACACCTCCCTCCGGTCCATAATGCTCAGGATTACTATGCTCACAATTACCTGGTGAGCCTTGACTACAAAAGAAACAATTACCGCAGGCAATTGGAAAGGGTACAATTACCCGGTCCCCCTTTTTTAATTTTGTTACCTCCTTGCCGGTTTCCTCTACAATGCCCATAAATTCATGGCCAAGTACCATCGGCCTGGGTTGCGGTATTCCGCCGGAATAAATATGCAGATCTGAACCGCATATAGCTGTTGCTGTTACTTTTAAAATGATATCATCTGGTTTTTGAATGCCAGGATCCTTTACATTATCACATGTTACCTTGCCAGGCCCATGTATTACGGCAGCTTTCATATAATTTTATTTTTTGGTTAAAAGTTAATTATCGACTTCATTATTGATAGACTTTAGCCGGCTATTAGCCTTTTTGTAGCTATGTTATCAGGTATTGAATTGATCGGCTACCAATTCTTTATTCTGCAAACCATAAACTGCATCCATCAAAGCCTTGTATATATCGTTATCCATTTTTGAATGTACGGGCATTTAATGCCGGTCCAGTATGGTAAGGCTGCTTTAAAAGAACGGAGCTCATCAACTTGTTGCCAATTACAAACAGAAACTGCCCATCCCCGGACCAAACTGATAGCGAACTACAGCCGAAGCACCCATGACCCGCCCGTATTTTGCAAATGTGGTGGTGGCAGATGAGCTACATAGTATATTTTTCATTGAGCGTTTTCGCCACCCGGTTTACATCGGTATCTTCACACAATTCTTTCACAGAATTGTCTATTTCTTCTTCCAATCCCAGGTGTATCGCAATTTTTTGGACCATTTTCAAAATGATTGTCGTTTCCTGTTCGTCAAGCATATTTATTTGCAAATCAAGGTGTGCCCGCTTGTCTGCTTCTTTAGTCATTCGGTTTTGACTCATTAAAACCAAGAGTGTAAGAAAAATCGCTTCTAATGAAACTACCAGGGTAAGGAAACTGAACGGGAAAGGATCGAATGCCGCTATCCCTGGAATAATCCCTGCGTTTATCAAGATCCAACCTCCAAACCAGACAACATGAATAATTATAAATGGTGTACTGCCTGCAAATGTCGTGACTTTGTCAGCTATATGTTCAGCCGTTGATCGGCTCTTAGCGGCTTCTCTTTCTAGGTCCATGATAGCTTCTATATTTTTTTGAACTCTTACAGCCGTCGTTTTTTCTTGTACGTTTGGTGTCTTTTTCTTTCCTTGAATAAAATTGTCAAATGAATCCTCTTTTTCAATCCTCTCATTTTTATTTTCCATAATCAGAAAAATTTAGGTAAGGTAAGTGTATCAAAGCATTTCAGCCAACAGAACCTCATAGCTGTTGTAGTGAAATAGTCAAATTCCTTTGTGCTGCGGTATATAACCTGTAACAACCTAGGTATTTTTTTGCAACTGATGTTACATTTAATATTTACTGTTATTAATTTAGGCGCGGAAAATAACCCAAATCCATATTTTTTGATTTTTAGATTTGAATCTAAAAAGGTATAATGATGAACGGCCCTGCCTGTACTAAAATATTATCCTAAAATTATGTACCAAAGTAAATTACTCTCGAAACCTATCCGGATTGTAGAATATTATGGTCATTCAATAAATTATATGAAGTTTCCCGCAACAAATGGGGAATTTTCAAAGTAGTGGGAAAAATTACAAGGCCACAATTCACACCCTAACAAGAAAAGCCGACAACATCCCATGACTTAGTAGATCATGCAGTAAAGAGTTGCGGAAATTATGGCAAAATTTTCCCGGTTTTTAAAATAAAGGCATCAATTGTGATTTTTTTTTCACATTTTTAATCAGATACCCAGTTGTAAATTTTGGCATTATTTTTTTGATAATCATCTTTATAAAATTCTTTTTGTTCACCGATTGAGATCACAGAAAACACACTTTTGAATTCTTTTTTTTATATCAGAAGTGGCGGTCATTATTCAACCCCATGCTAGAACATGGGGTTGAATGTTTTATATTATTGCGGTTATAAGAAGGTATACATCATCAAATCTGTATCTGCAAAATGTTACAGGATGTATGGACTGGATAGATAGGTAAGGTAGTGGATAATAATCTTTGATGCCAGCAAAACGTTTATTCCGAACCCAAAGACTGGGATATAGCATAAAGTCATATTGTATAAAAAATACCGCATCTTATTTATTTGCTTTTTGTACTTTATTTTACTTTTGCCACAGCGCTTAAATAATAAGGGTAATTTGCTAAATACGTCAACCTCCAAACCTTAAACAAATACTTAACGCATACGTAATTTTTATATGAGCAATATAAATGCAGATTATTATTTTCTGAAAGGTGGCGGTGAGATGGGTAAGCTGATAAGGGCCAAAGACTGGAGCAAAACCTCCTTAGGTGACCCTGCTGACTGGCCTCAAAGCCTTCGCACCATGGTTGCCGTGATGCTCGATAATCCTTTTGGTATGTATATAGCGTGGGGAAGCGAATACATTCAGCTTTACAATGACGGGTATCGCCCAATACTTGGAGCCTCCAAACATCCCCGGGCATTGGGTATCAGCACACGTGAAACATTTTCAGAAATATGGGACAACATTATAGGATCAATGTTTGATGACGTAATGAAAGGGAGAGCTGTTGGCTTTCCGGATTTGATGTTACCCTTAAACAGGAATGGTTTTGTAGAAGAATGTTATTTCGATTTTGCCTACAGTCCGATAAGAAAAGACGATGGAGAAGTTGGTGGTGTATTGGTTACCGTAATTGAAACAACCAATAAAAAAAAGGCGGAAAACCAATTAAAGGAAAGTGAGGAACGCTTCAGAATCATGGCAGAAGCGTCGGATATATTTATCGCCGTTTCTGATGAAACAAGCAATGCCATTTATTTTAATAAGGCATGGGTAAACCTTACCGGACGTGCTATGGATGAATTGCTGAAGTTTGGGTGGGTTGATCTGGTTCATCCGGATGACAAAGAAAGATATGTAAATATTTACCTCGATGCATTCAAAAAGAAAGTTGCCTTTACCGGTGAGTTCCGGGTGCTGGATAAAAATGGGGAATACCGGTGGCTGTTAGCGCAGGGGCCTCCACTATTTCACCCAGACGGTTCATTTGCCGGGTATATTAGTTCATGCATGGATATTACTGATCAGAAAAATGCCATTCAAAAAACGGAAGAAAGGAAACGGCTTTACGAAACAATCACCCAAAACACACCCGACCTTATTTATGTATTTGATTTAAACTACCGGTTCAGCTACGCAAATGAGGCATTACTAAAAATGTGGGGACTCACCTGGGATGATGCTATTGGTAAAAATATGTTAGCAATTGGCTACGAACCCTGGCACGCAGAAATGCATGAGCGTGAAATAGACCAGGTAATTGCCACAAAAAAGCCTATCCGTGGCGAAGTGTCTTTTCCACATGCCAGTTTGGGAAGGCGCATGTACGATTACATTTTTGCGCCGGTAATAAACGAAAAAGGTGAAGTAGAAGCGGTAACCGGCACTACCCGTGATATTTCTGACATCAAGAACGCCGCAGAGGAATTGAAAAAGAGCGAAGAGCAGTTTAGTACCCTGGCTGATAATATGGAAAACCTTGCCTGGCTTGCGGATGGTGAAGGATGGATATACTGGTATAACAAAAGATGGTTAGAATATACCGGACTTACCATGGAAGAAATGCAGGGCTGGGGCTGGCAAAAAGTACATCACCCGGATCATGTAGAACGGATAGTTGAAATATCAAAAAAATTATGGCATACCAACGAAACATTCGAACTCACATTTCCCCTTCGCAGGCATGATGGGGAGTACAGGTGGTTTCTGACCCGTGGCTATCCGGTAACAAATGAAGAAGGGAAAATTATACGATGGATAGGAACCAATACAGATATTGATGAGCAAAAAAAAGCAGAAGAACAATTCAGGGTTTTGGCAGACCAGGCGCCAATGTGGGTTTGGCTAACCGATAAAGAAGTCAATGTTTTATATGCTAATTCTGAATTGCTGCAGTTCATCGGCATTTCCCATTATATAGAATTTACCGGGCGTTTGTGGGAACAAAAAGTTCATCCGGAAGATATTGCCATGGTATATAAGTCTTTTGGAGAAGCTTCATTGCTGCAGCAATCTTTTTCACTTGAATTTCGTGTTCAAAATGCGATGACGCAGCAATATGAATGGTTTTATGTTAAAGGAGTTCCCCGCCTCGAAGCAGGTGAATTTTCCGGGTTTATTGGAACAGGAATAAATGTCAACGAACAAAAATTGATATTATCCCAGCTTGAATATCGCAAAACCTTACTGGAATCACACAACGAAGCAAGCCTTGATGGTATTTTATTAGTGGATACAAAAGGAAAGATACTTTCTTACAACCATCGGTTTGTAGAAATCTGGAATATGCCGCAGCAAATTGTTTTGGATAAAGATGATGTAAAAGCATTGGAGTTTGCATTAACACAATTGGTAAATCCCGAAAAGTTTATTGAAAAGGTAGAATGGTTGTATGAAAATCCCGATGAAACAAGTAGTGATGAACTGGAATTTAAAGATGGCAATATAATAAAAAGATATGGCTACCATGTTGCCGGCACAGATGGGAAGTATTATGGTTGTAGCTGGATCTTCAGGGATATTACAGAGCAAAGAAAATCTGAAAGAACGGTGAAGGAAAGCGAAGAAAGATTCCGCTCTCTCGCGCAAACATTACCGCAGTTAGTTTGGATTACAGATGCACAGGGCAATCAAGAATTTGCATCTTCCAGATGGAAAGAATATTCAGGCATTGAACCCGATACCGAAAAAGAATGGCGGGAATTAGTGCATCCGGAGGATTATGATAACATCAATGCAGCATGGACACACAGCCTAGCAACAGGAAACAATTACACATTTAATGTACGCCTTAAAAGTAAACTTGGTGAATACAGATGGCACATTGTAAAAGGAGAACCTGTTTTAGATAAAGAAAATAAAATTGCAAAATGGGTCGGGTCATTTACAGATATACATGAGCATAAAAAGGCAGAAGAACAATTTCGCCAAATGGCCGAACGAATGCCGCAAAAAGTTTGGACTGCTGATGCGCAGGGAAACAGAAATTATTTTAACCAGGTAATGCTCGACTATACCGGGCTCGCATTCGAGGAACTAAAAGATTGGGGCTGGAAAAAAATTATTCACCCCGAAGACTGGCCTCATACAAAACAGAAATGGGAGCACGCGATTAATACCGGTGAAGACTTTGAAAATGAAACCCGACTTCGGCGTAAGGATGGAAAATATTTATGGCATCTTGTTAGGGCAAATGCAGTAAAGGATGAAAAAGGCAACCCCAAAATGTGGATTGGTTCCAAAACCGAAATACAGGAACAAATAGAACTCTCAGAAACATTAGGTGAAAATTTGAAACGAAGTAATGAGCGGATGCAAGCGATTCTTCAGCATGCTCCCGATGCCGTTATCTCAATTGATGAAGAGGGAATTATAAAGAGCTGGAATTACGAAGCGGAACTAATTTTCGGTTGGAAAGAACAGGAGGTGATAGAAAAAACACTTACAGAAACCATCATTCCGAAGCGGTATCGCGAAGGTCATGATATGGGAATGAAACATTTCTTAAGAACCGGTGAAGGGCCAGTGATCAATAAACCTATAGAGTTGTCGGCTTTAAAGAAGAATGGAACTGAGTTTCCTGTTGAACTGAAAATATCAACATCTAAAATAAACGACAGCTATATTTTTATTGGGTTTTTACGTGATATTTCTATTCGTAAAGAGGCGGAAGAAACCATAAAAAATAGGACCAATCAATTGATGGAAGCGCAGCAGCTGGCACATATTGGAAGCTGGGAATGGGATATGCCAACAAATAAAATAAATTGGTCGGATGAACTCTATCGGATTTACGGAGTAACTCCGCAGGAATTTGAAGCCGACTATGAGCATTTTATCAGGTATGTTCATCCTGATGACAGGGAATATGTAAATGGAATTATACAACGTGCGTTTAAAGACCACCAGCCGTACCGGTTCTTCCATAAGACAGCTTCTGCTGATGGGCATGTTCGGATTTTAAGTGCAACAGGAAAAGTAATTACCGATGCTGAAGGAAATGTTATCAGAATGTCGGGAACGGCACAGGATGTAACCGAGCAGAAAAAATACGAGGAAGAATTGAAAATTAGCGAAGAACGTTTTTTTAAAATTTTCGACAGCAACCCAATTCCCATGACGCTCGCCGAAATAACAACCAATAAAATAAAATATGCCAATAGCCTTTTTTACAATTTATTTGGTTACGCGGAAGAGGAAGTGATTGGCAATTCTGCGGAGGAATTAAATTTCATGGATCCCGAGGAATACAAAAGGGTAATTGATTTGATTTTCGGGTACGTTAACGAGAACCGTTCTCTTGAAGAAGTTCAGGCTTTATCAAAAGAAGAAACGGAAAGCCTTCTTTTAAGGTTAAAAGAATCGGGAAAAATGAAGGATTTTGAAATATGTTACACGCGTAAAAATGGAGAAAAATTTCC
>JANPIJ010000335.1:0-39417 GCA_031424955.1 Ferruginibacter sp.
TATCTTTTAAGCCAATATTTTTCCATGACCGCCCGCCATCATCTGTGCGCCAGATACCAAAGCCCTCACTTACATTTCCCCTGATGGTATTTTCCCCTGCTCCGGCATATAAAATGGTATTGTCTGAAGGTGCAATTGCTACCGCACCGATACTGCCGCCAAAATATTTATCACTGATATTTTTCCAGTTGCTGCCACCGTCAATGGTTTTCCATACACCACCCCCGGTTGCACCAAAATAAAAAGTGTTTTTATTGGATAAATCACCACACACGGCCGCACTTCTGCCACCACGATAGGGCCCGATGGAGCGGTATTTTATTTTACTGAATACAATACTATCTGTATTTAAATTGTTGACCGGCTGTTTTTTTCCCTGGGTATTACCGGCAAAAGGGAATGAAATGATCAACAGGAGTAAGCAAAAAGGTTTCATGCAATTAATTTTAGGAGGAGGAAGATACGAAAGAACCTTGCAAAGTAGCTCCCATCAAGCATATCGAAGGATATTAAATTAATTTCGGTAAAAATTTTGTGAATTAAGTATGCAACCCTATCTTTGCCGTCCGAAAATAATGGCGCGTTGGTCAAGGGGTTAAGACGCCTCCCTTTCACGGAGGAATCACGGGTTCGAATCCCGTACGTGCTACAAACTACAAAGCCTTTCAGTAATGAGAGGCTTTTGTTATTTGTGGCACTATTTAATTTTTCTGATCTGCGAAAGCCAATTGATGGTTCCGTGTTTCAATAAAATCTTTGTAGCCCAAACGGCACCTGCGATAAAGCCAATACAAATTATCGCGATTGAAATTATTTTCGCTGGTTGATTATCAAATTTTATATAAATAAGCCAGGCTATTAAGGTAGCAATAATGGTGGTTCCAAATGCAATGTGAATCCAGCCCATTATTTCCAAACATATTTTTAATATCCTTATCATTGGAATATTTCTCAACAATTATAAAAACCACATTTCAGCATTTTAAATTTATAAACGGAGCGTATACGAGGTCTGCTAAATTTGCTGCACCCCCAGGTTCCTTAAATATCTTCGTCCATTTCACCAGGCAAGGTTCCTCCTGGTACTACTTTAATTGTTTCAGGATTAGTTTGGCCACCTTCGGGTCAATGATCACTGTATCATGTTCAAAGTCCAGCTTAATACGCCATTTTTGCATGGTGTTTACTCCTATTATTGCATCTTCACTAAGATCCGGAACTACCATAAATTCATCACTCAGTCTTATATCATTGAAATAAAAATCACTTCGCAGTGTGTTTTCTATTTTAACATAGTGACCACGGCTGGCTGTTGCTACCTCAAGCGGGTGACGCATCTTTTCCACGATGCCAATTTCTTCCGCGTTTTCCGGCGAAATGCAGGAAAAACTTGCCCCACTGTCAAAAAGGGCATAAATTATCTTCTCCCCCTTTGAACCTTCAAACCGAACCGGAACTTTAATGATAGACATAGTGTAATGTTTTGTAGCATTGTAAATTTACCCATTTCTAAATCCCGCCAACATGAAAATCTATTGATTTTTTGTACTATCCTTATTTTTCTTTTTAAACAAATTATTAATTAACCCTTTTGCTGATTCCTTCGGATTTAATTTGGGTTTTACAGAATCGCCGGTTTTATTTTTATCATTCAGTAATTGTTTAGCCAATTCTTCCTTTGCCGCATTGATTGCCTGCTTTTTTACGGAAGCAATGGTATCTTTTACTGCACTGGTAACCGCCTGTTTGGTACTGTCAATTTTTGCTTTGGCAAAATCAGTAGCCTGTTGTTTTAACTGGTCGGCTAAATTTTCTACACCTTGCTTTAAATTGGTTTTTACGGTAGGACTATTAAAAAAGCCACCGAGTTGTAAATTCAGGTTAACGGTCTCTTCTACTTTCAAAGGCACGCCTTTATTATTTACCTGGCTTACCAGGTTATTCACCAACTGGTTGCCTTTATCGCCCATTAAAGCACGCGGCAGTTTCATATTGATCAGGTAATTGATCGACTGATCAAAACCCTGCATGCCGCCAATTTCCATATCAATGCCACTTACTGTAACCGTAAATGGTTTAACCAATAATTTACCATTCGAAAACTCGAAATAATTCTTTACATCTTTTACTGAAATCTGTTCCAGCGCCTTTACATTTAATGTAGTGGCAATTTTATCCAGCGGGGCAAATTTGCTGAGAAATCCTTCAATCAATAATAAATTACCAATCCCGGAGAGCGTTGTCATATCCGGCATCATATTGTCGCCCAGTTTACCATTTAACGATAAATGAGAAGTCAGTTTACCGGCAATAAATTTGCCAATGGGCATTAGTTTTTGTACCGTATTAAATGCAAAAAATGTTTTCTGCACATCCACCCCGGTAACATCGTAATCCAACACAATATCAGGTTTAGTTTTGCTGGCTTTGGTAGAGTATAATCCATTCACCATGATGGATCCATCCAGTGCATTGCCTTTTATATTGGAGATACTAACGGCTTCATCATTTACTTTTAAAGTACCGGTTAAATTTTGAATATCTACTTTATCATAGTGCAGGTTATCCACCCTGGTATTTAACACCACATCCAGGTTGGCGGGCACAACAAAAGGCGCTGCTGCAACACCGGCTGTAGTGGTATCGGTTGATACCCCCATCCAGTCATTGAGATTTATTTTATCTGCACTAACATTTAAAACGGCATTCAATGGCTTATTGTTGAGGACATAACTCAGCAAATTATTAACCTGTCCGCTGCCAATAAAATTAGAACCAAGATATTGCCCGCTCAGGTTACTGATATCCACCTTTGCCGGCGTAAAAGAAGTAAGCAGGTTGTTGATTTTAATGCCGGTTGGATAATCTTTTGCCACATATAAAAAATCGGCGAGGCTAACAGTGCCACCAGCACTAAATTTATCATACTGCTGCTGTTCAATATCAGCTACATTTCCTTTTACATTTACATCTGCATTTAGCAAGCCGGACAGTGTAGTTCCCTTTTCCAGTTTTATAAATTGAGCAATTTTAGACAAATTCAATTTACCCTTTGCGGCTGCGTCAATAAACATATTACTGGAGGGCTTAACTACCAGGAGCCTAAAATCAAATGGTTCTTTATCCATTACAAAATGCGCCTTCTCTATATTGAGTACGGTATTGTCTGTTTGCCCGTTTGGGTTATCTACCTGTGCGGTAAAATTGATTTGTTGCAAAGGCTGTGGCAGATCGGGATATTGAAAAAAGCCATCCTTCACCTGCAAATCAAGATGGTAGGCAGGCAACCGTGTTTCATTGTATATACCTTTTACAAATCCGCCAAAAAGAGCCGTACCACTTGCCTTGATTTTATCAAAATCATGTTGGTAAACAACAGGAATTAAGGACAGGATATTTTTAAATTCTGTAGAGGGCGACTTAAACTGTATATCCATGTCATAGCCTTTTTCAGCCAGGTTTTTTAGGGTACCCTTAGCGGTCACCTTCAGATCGTTTACTGAAATCTGATCGGTATTAAAGTTGTACTCATTTTTATTATTATCAATATTGATGTCCGCATTTACCACTGCCTTTGCGTTTGATAAATAAGGAATGCCACCATACAACACCGTTACCGCTTCAGCATTCGTAGTAGTTTTCAATGTAAATAAACCGGAAGTAAAATCGCCTGTTCCATGGTGGTTTAAATTACTGATCTCGCTGCTGATCCCGGCCTGTTCGTCATTATAACTGATGTATCCATCATTGATCGAATAACGTTGTAATTGCATTTTGAAAGGCTTCGAAGTATCAACTGCCGCACTTGTATCCGTTACCTTGATGATGTCCCAATTAACAAGGCCCGATTTACTAACGATGGCATGCACCCGGGGAGATTCCGCCACTACTGAATAGATGTTCATGTCCTTCCCTCTTATAATGCTCATGATATCCATGCTGGCATCCAGGCGTTTGGCAGAAAGAAGCGTATCCATTGCAAATACATCGGTTCCAATTACCTGCAAATCTTCGAGCCCTACCGCTACTTTAGGAAAACTCCGGAAAAACGAAATATCTACATTGGTAAAATCAACTTTGGCATTCAGGTTTTTATTGATCTCTTTTTTTACGAGCGCAATAATTTTACTTTTAAAAACAAAAGGCGCTGCCAATGCAACACCAATTAAAATCAATAAAACGAGGCCCAGTCTTTTTAAAATCTTTTTAATCATTGGTTCTTTTTTACAGGTACATTGAATTATTAAAGCCGGAAGTGAAATGTTGTCAACTTTGTAACCAGTTCCGCTTTTCAAAAATAAACAAACGCAGTGAGTTTAGCGCTGTGAAACTACTCATCTGTATAACTTAATCTTTAAATTACAAATGCAGCAAAAGCTGCATTTGTAAAACTGAATAATCAATAGTAAAATACATCAGCTAAGTACTGCTTCTGAATGCATCTCCGGAATATCCACATTCGCAAACCCTTTATTATTTAACCGTACTTTAAACGCCTGCTGCACATCATATTCTCCATGAACTAAAAATAATCTGCTGATTTTGTTCTTGTCCTGGCATTCGAGAAAACGACAGAGGTCTTCATAATCACCGTGTGCACTCATGCTGCGTATAGCGCCAATCTCCGCATTTACTTCGTGCGTGGCACCGTAGATATTCACTTCCTTTGCACCTGCCATTAATTTGCCGCCCAATGAGTGTGGCTCGCAATACCCTGTTAATAAAATAGTATTTCGGCTGTTTTCAATATTGTTGCTAATGTGGTGCTTTACCCTTCCGGCATCCGCCATACCACTTGCAGAGATAATCACGAAGGGGCCATTTCTAAAATTCAACAGTTTGGATTCCTCCACCGTCTTAATAAATTTCATTCCCCGGAAAGAAAACGGGTCATCATCCGATGCCAATACCTTTTGAATAGTTGCATTAAAATACCGGGGGTAACTTTTTACAATCTGGGTAGCTCTTACACTCAGCGGACTATCTACAAAATATTCAACAGGAGGAAGCCTTCGTTCCAGTTCCAGTTGATTGAGCGCATATAAAATCTCCTGCGTCCGGCCTACGCTAAAGGCAGGCATAATTAGTTTCCCTTTTTTTTGGATGCAGGCTTTATCAATCCACTTCAGCAACAGATCAGGCGTAGTAGTTTGTACATCATGTAAACTATTTCCATAGGTAGATTCCAGGATAATATAGTCAGCCTGCGAAAATACTTCCGGAGCTTTTAAAATTGCATCGCTGTACCTGCCCACGTCGCCACTAAATGTAAGGCGCTTGGTAACGCCATTTTCATTAATCTTTAAATGTACCGCTGCACTGCCAATGATATGGCCGGTATCGGTGTACATTACTTCAATATTCTCATCCACGGTAAACCAGTTGCCATACTCCACGGATACAAAATGATCACTGGCAGCCATGGCATCGGCCGTATCGTACAAGGGTTTCAGGTAGGGCAATCCATCCTGTGCCCTTCGTTTATTTTCGTATTTAATTTCACTTTCCTGTATGCCGGCAGAGTCTTCCAGCAACACTTCAGTGAGTTCTTTGGTGGCAGGGGTACAAAATATTTTCCCGTTGAACCCGTCCCTAACCAATTTTGGAATTAACCCGCTATGGTCAATATGGGCATGCGACAATATCAGGTGATCCACCTCCGCTGGTTCAAATCCCCAATGACGGTTCATGGTATCGGTATCCTTGCCCATACCCTGGAACATGCCGCAGTCTAATAAATATTTTTTACCATTGTTTAAAGTGAGCAGGTGTTTGGAGCCCGTTACTGTTCTGGCAGCGCCATGGAAAGCAATTTTCATCGTTATAGATTTAGTACTTGAAGGTAGTTAAAAGCAATTCACAATTAGTACATATTGTTTTGAATGACACTTAATTTTTTGTCCGGGCGATTGAATTCCATAGCAGCACCCTTGCGACTTGTCCGCCGCGGCGGATCGCCCTCTTGTACTTTTATAGCATTGGGCAACGTTCGTAATATATCAAACATCACCATTTTACCGGATTAATTATTCTTTGGTTTTTACTAACCTGGTATAAGCATTCAATCATATCAAAGTGCACCCTGCGTAACAATCAATCTTTCAAAACAAAATAAGGGTGGATATAGAAACAGCTACAAAAATCTTATAGGAAGCCTTTGTAGCTGTTGACATTTTAAACCTGTTTTTACCCGCCTGGTTACCTTGCATCATCTGCAGTTGGCCCATACAATCCAGGCACCTTGTTACCTGTAGATCGCAGGTAAACAATCATTTCGCCGCGGTGATGATACAGGTGGTTGAATAAAAAACTACGTACAACCTGTATCCTCGGCATTTCAGGAAAGATTGGCTCGGTGCCTCCCATTACCATTTTCCAGTTTACAAACATGCTTTCATCTGTAGCTGTTTCCAGGGCTGCCTGTGCATTCTTTACGTTCTCTTCAAATTTAGCGACAATGTTAGCCGCAGCAGTGATGTCGCCTTTATCATATTTATAGGCTGCCATATCAAATACATCCTGGTGCAGGGTGGGATGATACCAGTTATAGACTTCCGCGATATGCGAAGCCAGTTGACCGGTAGTCCAGTTTTTTTCTGATGGCTTAAAACTTAAAGCACTATCAGGAATTGCATTTAGTAATTTTCGGGTGCTTTCGGCTTCATACATAAACTCGCCGATTAAAGATTTTACAAGCATGTTATTTTATTTTGTTGAGTAATAATTGGGAGAATGAAAATACAATTTTTAAGCTACACTTATACCTGCAAATTTGCCCCGGAAAGCCATCTGCTTAACCTTGCCTTTTTGCCTTAAACGACCAGGTAATGTAAAACTCGGCCACCAGTTCCCCTTCATTATTTCTTCCCACCGATTTTGCTTTGATGACTCTTCCTTCATTGCTGTTGACAGCCTCCTGGATAGTATTACATATTGCATTGCCATCTTCGCACGTAAAAGTGGTAAGGCCGGTTGCCTTTTTAAAATAGTTTCCTTCAATGCCTGTCACCAACATTGAAATAGATGGTATGCTTTTATAAGTATGAATCATCGCCAATAATCCGGTACTCATTTCAGCTGCCATTGCAAGGCACGCAAAATACGTGGACTTAAATGGATTTTGAGAAAACCACTTATAAGGCACTGCTACCATTGCTTTTACTTCATCAATATACTTTACCCTCACCCCACTGAAAAATGCGCTGGGTAATTTGGTAAACAAAAAAATCCGGAATTTAACAGGATGGTGGATGAGTTGTATAAACCGGGCTTTATTGGAAGTCATGATAAAGTTTTAGCAGGTTAAAATTGATTGCAGGTTCAGTATATCCGAAGGTCAGTTTTTATACAATTCCGGATCCAGCGCATGCGGGCTCCACATTTCTAAAAAAGACTGCACTCTTTTTTTGTCGTAGCTTTTTTTCCCATCTTCGAGGTACTCACTGTTTTGCGTATGTATACGTTCGCCCTTGCCATTTAAAATGAGGAAGGCCGGAAAACCAAAACGTTGCGGGTAACCATATTGAGCAAATATCTCTTTATTCTCATTTTCCTTACTCCAGTTAAGGTGATACCATACAAAAGAATGATTGATGACAGAGTCAATTTTTGAATCCGCTTTACAAAACCGTGCAAACTCAATACACCAGCCACACCAGTTACCACCGGCCTGTATCAGGACATATTTATTTTCCGCAGCGGCTTTTTTGATAGCGGCTTCAATATCTGCTGTGGCATTGGCTTTGGGATCGTATAATTTCTTTGGTGCTTCCTGTGCATTCGCCGCAATTGAAACAATCAAAAACATCATTGCAAATAATAATTTCATTGGTTTCTTTTTTTTTGATGATTCACCCTACAGTTAAGGGAAGTATTAAAGCAGGTGAAAAAAATACGGATAAAGATGTAACAATGTTGCCCTGCTTTTTTAATATGATTTAGAGTTTAAGACTACTTTGCCGCTTTTGTCTATAATAAAAAATTTATCATTGATTTTAACTTTTGCGAATCCATTTCTAAAAGGATAGGCCTTGTCAAATTTTAATGGGATTATTACTTTGCCTTTGTGGTTGATATACCCCCATTTATTATTTTTGTTGACTGAACAAAATCCCTCGGTAAAATAGCTTGCATAATCAAAAATGGCAGGGATAGTTATTTCTCCTTTGGTGTTTAGAAATCCGATTTTTGTATGCTGATATCTTGTTACCCTTTTGTCAAGTTGTTTTACTTTAACAGCTTCAGAAAATCGGATAAATCCTTCATTGCCGAAGGATAGGTAAAGATATTTCCCCTTTGGCACAATTGTATCAAAATTTAAATTTACAAGTGAGAATTGTACGTCTGTTGAAGACCCCCATCGATCCTTCACGATAATTACATTATCTCTTTGCTGGTATGGCACTCCTTCAATACTTGTAGATTCTATAAAAATGTCTTTTCCCAGGTACTTTAAAATATTCTCAGTAAAATCAAAAATTGCAAACCCTTTATTATTCCATCCAATAAATTGAAGCTTTAATGTGTCGATGTAGACAAATCCATATTTTATGGGGACAACAGTGTCGCCTAATGAATTTATAATTCCTGCGCCTTCTTTATTACTATTCACAAAATAATACTTCTCAGAGATTTCTTCAATGTAAGGATACTTGCTTTCAATAATAATTTTTCCTTGAAGATTCATCACTCCATATTTTTCGCTGCCCCCGGTTGTGTCACCAAAAATAGCCAGGCCTTTTTTAAAAGTCTTTAAAGAACTGATGTTTCTAAATTCCTTAACCGGTTTCCCTGATTTATTAATAACTCTAAAGGTTCTGTGCTCAATGTCATTGTAAACTCCAATGCCATCACTGAAAGCAAATGTTTGATATGAACCTAAAGGAAGTATCTGCTTGCCAGTTGTGTCAATGTAACCCATATAAGGATAGTTATAAACTGCAGCAATTCCTGTTATAGAATCAAAATCTCCAACACCCTGGTATTTATTCTCAAATTCCAGCCTTTTTAACTCGAGTCTTTTTAAAGTAGCTGACTGACAAAATAGGGAACATGAGAAAAATAAAATTAGAAAAACTGTAATTAATAATTTCATTTGAATATTTGTGACATCGCCATGTTGCAGGCAACACCATTATTTATTTACTTCCACTACACAAACCACGGCATTCTTTTGATCATTTGCCGCTTTAAAATTAATGTTGCCGCTACTGCCTGTGGCAAAGCTTACATTGGTAATATCACTACCCTTTAAAGCATCCTGTACCTTGCCGCCAAAATCGGTACGGCTACTTGAGCTGATGGTGGTATTGATGGCATACCAGTCGAGCGGCTTTTTAGTAACCACTATGGCGAATACATCCTTGTTACCAGCATTATCGGGCACCATGCTTTTACCTCTTGGAAAAAGGCGGTAACCGGTAATGCCGCAATAAGGCGAAAACTGCGTTTTGGTGGGATCCGTTTTATCCGGGTACGGAAAGAGTGTATAACTGGTGCCGTCCGTCTCCTGCCCGAAAATATAAATATAACATTCGGTGGCATTTTTTATCTCCATTTTAAAAGCAGTACCCGGCGCCACCGTACTCACTGTTTCAAACACATTTCCACTTTTTAATTTTAATGGAATGTATTGTTTACCCTCATTTTTTACCAGGCCGATATTACATTCAAAAGCTACATTTAAAGCAGCGCCACGCTTTGGCATTGGATCGATGCCATAAGCTTCTCGTACAAATTCCTTAAAATCTCCATACCGCACCCAACCTACGCCGTTATTGCCCCACTCAGGTCCCCAGCTATTCATTATCTGGAATGCCTGCCTGCGGTCATCATACCCAATCACACACATGGCATGTCCGCCAAAGCCCATCTGGCTGCGGTCTTCACTGCTGGGTGCCCAGGTATCCTTACCCATCATATCCTGCATAAAAGTACCGCCCACCATCATACCAATTACAACCGGGGCATCCTTTGCCAAATGCTCTTTTACGGCACGTACATTAATACCTTCCACGCTCTCACCATCTGTTAACCGGGTAAATCCATGCATTTTATTTTGTGCGGCTTTATCCCAAAGCGATGAAGTAGGTTGCCTGGTACATTCTTCATCGGTATATGGAAAATCATTGTATGGCAGCACACCTTTAGTGGTCATAAATTCCATCGCCCTTTGTATATAAGAACCCTGGCAATCTTCCAGCCCTATCTGGTTGTAAACAAATGCCGGGCTGTATGCCGTGCTGTTACCACTGGCACCAGTTGACGCGGCTTCCACAATGGTACGGGCTGCATACACACTGCTCCAGGCTACGCAGCTACCCTGCTTTCCCTGGTTTTGCCGGTCGGGTGCAAAGCGTAATAAGGAAACACTTTCCGGTAATGGGTTTTTGGTATTGTCGGCTTCCAGGCCTTCGTACACACTGGCCTTTTTAAATTGCTCCGGGCTAAAACTATACCCGCTTTGAGAAAAAAAATTTTGCACCACATTGGATACCGTGCCACCTCCGCCACCACTTCTAAAAAAGAAGAAATATGCCGCGGCACCTAGTACCAGCAGCAAGATCAGGCCTCCTCCTCCACGGCCACCCTTTCCACCGCCGCCCCTGCCAAACAAACCAAGCAACAGGGGTAAAAAATTTAATAACCCTCCACCGCCGCCCATACCACCGCCCCTTCCGCCGCCGGAGGAATTGCTGTCATTAAAATCGGGTTCATCCTGCGGATCATCCTGCATACGTATTGGCATAACGAAATATTTATTGTGATTGAATGGGTATTAAAATTAAGGAGATTTTGTTTAGGATTGGCGTTGCCTTTTTTGAAAGAAGTATGCCTAATTATTAAATAGCGAGAAATTTTCTCTTCCAATATAAAAATTTTATGCAGTCGTAATACATCTTAAAACTGCTAAGCCTGAAAGGCTTGAATTTGAGTAGCCGTGGGTGAAACCCATGGATGAAGAGTGAATGAAGTATTACCAACCCGCCGCGGCGGGTTGAACATATATATATCGGTAGGGATGCAATGGGTCTACAACAAATATTTCTCATCAAATTCAATCCCATTTTCAATTAACAAACGCTTGAATTCATCATAAAATGTTTCCGATTGATGATGTTCTTTTTGATTTTTAATGTAATTGATAATGATATCCCGTTCCTGTATTGAATAGGTAAATGCACCGTATCCCTCCTGCCAACCATCGAATGCAGGAAACTTCACGCTCTCTTTCATCCATGTGTTGCTGGCTACTTTTATGTCTTTAATATAATCGCTCAGGCATACCGTAGGATGCAGATCGGAAAATATATGAATATGGTCTTCCATACCATTTATGCGGTACAATTTACCATGCTTGTTTTTTATAATGCCATGTATGTATTGGAACAATTCTCGATCGTGATCGCTGGCTATTGTTGGTTTACGGTTTTTGGTACCGAAGACAATTTGGTAATAAATCTGTTTGTAGGTTCCCATTTTAAATATGATTAATTGATGATTTAGGTTTGCATTTTCGTTTCATGCTGAATTGGGAGGGTTGGTTTTAAGCATGAAATTGGAGATTCTTTCTGCAACAAATTTTCAACCCGCCGCGGCGGGTTGAAAATCATGTCCATTTTTACCCATGGGTTTTACCCACGGCTACTCAAATTTAAGTCCTTCGGACTTGTGCTATTCAACTGATCTATTTCTTTGAAAGACAATTTGTATAACACAAAACTTGTTGAATAAATTATCCAAAACAAAGTATGAAAAATTAAATCATAGTCAAATAGACGAGAACTTCAATTTGGTAGATAGTCCCTTCAAAATAAACGCTAATGCTTCTCTTTTTCCAATATTTCAAACTGTCTTGAAACACTGATACCGCTTTCATCTACCAATGTAATAATATGTTTTCCTACGGACGGATCCAGTGCTAACTGGTGAAAGTTTTGTGTGGTTCCGGCAAATGCATCATCCAGGCTCCAGAAAATTTTTGCACCTGCTCTTCTATGTGCCGCTGTAAAAACCGTCTTCCCTTTTTCACCGCTTAGTTCCAACGGTACGTAAATTTTCGCCCCTTCCTGGGGATAAATTAATTCAATAGGTTTGCCGGTTTCCTGGAAAATGCAGCCTGCTTTAAATGCTGGCAAGGGCTTGTAATCTGCATTGCGTTGGCGGTAATAATATTCCATGGCGGGTGATAAAATAAACCAGCTTTTATGTTGCATGGCGGACGGACTTTCACATTGCTCCGTTACCCGGTAAGTGCCCGTTGCATCGAGGTTAATCATTTTATGGTAAGCACATAAAGGAACTCTTTCGCCATTGGGTGGCATAAATAAAGTATCTGCATCCGGGCAATCGATATTTGCCCTGTAACCACTTTGCCTGCATACCGGCAGGTAAGTATAATTATAAACGGGCTTTTGAAAAAAAGGCACCGTTGGCAACAAACGAAAAATATCAAAGAGGATGGGCGCTGCTGTATGTACGCCAATTAAACCCGGCCGGCCTTCACCATCGGTATTGCCTACCCACACTGCCACTACATTTTTTGGCGTTACCCCAATTGCCCAGCCATCCCTGAAACCAAAGCTGGTACCCGTTTTCCAGGCGATGGTTTGTGAAGAAGAGAACTGTTGCCACAAGCCTTCCTCACCGGGACGCATTACTTCCTGCATGGACAGGAATGTGAACCATATAGAGGTAGCATCTAAAGAAATATTGTTTGCCGGTTTTTCCGCCTTCGTTAAAGTTGATATCCCAACCCCGGAAGCAGCGCTGATGTATTTGGGTGCATAAAAATCAGTTGGATCAAATTTGCCATGATTTTTTGACTGGTAATTTACACTCCGTGCCATAGATGCATACACACCTGCGAGGTCCCACATCGTTACTTCGCAACCACCGAGTATTAAACTTAACCCATAGGTATCTGCCGAACGATTGAGGGTAGTAATGCCACACTGTTGCAGGGTTTCATAAAACCGCTGGTACTTGTATTGCTGTAATAGTTTTACTGCCGGAATATTAAGGCTTCTTGACAAAGCTTTACCTGCAGGTACGGCGCCATCATAACCAAGGTCGAAGTTTTTGGGTGCGTAGTTACCGATCTGCGTTGGTATGTCGGGTATGATGGAATGGGGCAGTATCAAACCATCACTTAACATGGCTGCATACAGGATGGGTTTTAATGCACTGCCCGAACTGCGGGGTGCTGCAATTACATCCACATCACTTTCCATTTCCTTATTTGCCGGATCATAAATGTTACCTACATAGGCTAATGTGTTTCCGGTTGCTACATCCAGCACCAATGCACAGGCATTGTTGATACCATTACCTTTTAATACAGACTGGTGTTGCTGAACGATGGCAGCTACATTTTTTTGAAGACTTCCATCTAAGGTGGTAATAATTTTTGTGTTACCATTTACCAATTTATTTTGCTTCTTAAATCGTTGCAGCAGATGCGGTGCATTTTGTGGCAGGGGCAATGGCGCACCAGGCAATGGTTCCAACTTAGCCAATGTACAGGTGCTGACATCAATTTTTCCGGCTGCCAGCAACTGATCTAATAATGCGTTTCTTTTCCTAAGCAACACTTCCCTGTTTTTACCGGGATGAACCAGTGCCGGTGCATTGGGTAATACAGCCAGCGCAGCCATTTCGCCCAAGCTCAATTTTGCCGGGCTTCTGCCAAAGTATCGCCATGCTGCAGCATCCAGTCCTACTACATTGCTACCGAATGGCGCATTGGCTGCATATAATGCCAATACTCCTTTTTTGGAATATCCACATTGCAGCCGGATGGCCAAAATACTTTCGGTTAGCTTGTTCCAAAGGTTCCGTTTGTTGTCTTTTTTTGAAAGCCTTATCACCTGCATATTGATGGTACTTCCACCCTGTACAATACCTCTGCCTTTTATGTTTTTTATGAGGGCTCTGCCTATTGCAATGGGATCTATACCGGGGTGATAAAAAAAGCGTTTATCCTCAAACGTGGTAATGCAATCAATAAATTTTTGAGGAATATTTTTGTCAGATGGAAACCGCCATTGTCCATCCGATGCGATGGAGGCATTTAATAAATTACCTTCTTTATCTTCTATTACATAACTGGTGGGTGTGTTGAATAATGAACTGGGAAGGGATAGGCAGAACCAGGTTAGCAGGGTGAGGAACACCAACAAGAGTGCCCACCGTTGCCCCAAACCCCTAAAGGGGCTTTTGGCTCTTTTCGCATTTGGGATTGCATTTATATTTTTTTGAGTAGGCACTTTTTTATTGAAGATTATGTACTTTTTGGGTGGGTGTTTCCGGGTTTCTTCTCTTCTTATTTATATATCCACACTTCCCCCGTTTTTAAAACAAGTGAGGTGCAGGGAACTAGCATAATAATAAATGTAATTAAAGTTGCCCAAAGATACCCGGTACAAGAGGGCGATGCAACAATGTACCAAATAGCTTCTTAGCTCGGACAAAAATTGTAATCAAACATTATTCTACAATCACTATCAGCTATCACAAAACCGCTGTCGGGTTTTATAACCGCCGACAGGGATTTAAGATTTTAAAGCAACGAATATCCGATAAAAGCATGCGTCGTTTTTAGCAGTGTATTCGAAGAACTCCCCTTTAGGGGCCGGGGGCTACCACCTCCACCCACTTCCCATTTACCCCGGCTGTAATACTATTGTCATACATTGCTTCGGTGAATGTACCCGGCAAAAAATAGCGGCCCAGGTAACTTGCATTTAACTGCACATAATAAATAAGCGTTTCATTTTCAAGGATGTTAAAATAAGTGTATACCCGATCATCCCGGATATCCTGGTAAGTGGATGCAGCCGATTTGAATTTGCCTTCTCCACCTAACATACGGGCATTTAAAATCTCCCAGCCGCCGGGGAATATTTGTGTTAATGCCATCTGGGTATAATTGCCCCGCCTGCCTAGATTTTTGATAACCACTTTTGCTACAAAATCTGATCCCTGCGTTAATTTGCTGATGTCAATTGCACCGCTATCCTGCGAAATATAACTCACACTCATATTCAAAACCGCGGGATTATTTTTCACTTGTAAACTATCACCACTCAATGGCTGGCCCTGTGTAATTAAGCGAACATACAGAGTATTGCTTCCTTTATTGGTGATGATTACATTACTGTTGCCATTTTTAAATACTACAGGCAACTGGCGGATGTACGCAGCGGAATTGATATCCGTTGATTTGCCATCAATATTAGCAGTCGAAATTATTTTAGCACCGGATGGATTTTTACCACAATACTTTGCAATGGCAATTAATGCATAGGCGGTGGTTTGTGTACTGTACCAGTTATCCTGAGACAATTTTGCCGCAATGGTGGGCAATAGTTCGGCTGCCTTTGTGCGCCTGCCCATGATCGTTAACGTTTCCAATACCATTGACTGGTCCCTTAGGTCGGAGCCAAAACTAATGCCCGGCGATGGCCGGCTTTCGAATGAAGTTGGCAAGCCGCTTACAAGATCAAGAGCAGCGTTATTCTGGCCCGTTAACTGGTAGGCCGCGGCCAGCCTCCACTTTGCTTCCGGTGATAAATATTTGAATTCCTTTAAGCGGTTCATGGCACCTGGCTCGGGCGCTTTTGCCAATGCCAGTGTAAATAAACGATATGCCTGGGCCAGATCGCCTCCATAAAAATTAGTAGTAGTGGGTGCCCATGCACTGGCTTTTCCACGCTGGTAATTTTTCCATTGCTGCAACATATAATCGCTTACGAGGTAACCATTATTTTGCGCCTCCGTTAAAAAATGGCCGACATAACTGGTGCCCCATTCATCGCTCTCATTACCACCGGGCCAGTAGCTAAAGCCTCCATCCGGCCGCTGGAAATTTTGCATTCTTGCAATGCCTGCCTTGATATTTTTTTCTACCTGCGATTTTTTATAATCATCCAGGTCGGTGAGTTGATTTAATACCAATTGGGGAAATACCGCGGAGGTAATTTGCTCGATACAACCATGTGGATATTGAATCAAATAATTCAGTCGTTTCTGGAGATTCATGGAGGGCACACTGGAAATTTCAACCACTGCGGTGCTGGCTGCCGCAACACCAATCGGAGATGCGATGGTTTTCCATTGCTGGCCCGGCGATAATACCATTTCACTAACACTGGTTACCGGTGGATTCGGATTTCGAATATCCAGCTCTACCTCGTATTCCGCTTTCTCACTGCCGGATGAAGCCAGCAATTTTATCTTGCCAATACCTGTATTTGATTTCACCATTACATCAAAATAAACCATCTGCTCTCCTGTTGATGAAAACGTGATGGCCTGCGAATTATTACCCACCACCTGCAGGTATGGATTGGACTGCAAACTTACTTTTACATTCTTAACAGTATTCTCCATTGCAAAAACCGTGACTGGCAATTTGATGGTTTCGCCCGGCCCTAAAACCCTTGGCATGGTTGCCAGTAACATCAATGGTTTTTTAACCGCCACTGCCTTTTCTGTAAAGCCGTAACTGCCTTCATGCGCAGCCACCACCATCGCCCGTACCGAACCAATGTAGGAAGGCAGCGTAAACGTTTGAGTTTGCTTTTGCCCGCTTTTCAAATGAAATGGACCCAGGTATTTTACCACCGGTTTAAAACGGTTGGCTGTTTTTTGTTTCACCGGCCCGGCATCTCCATCACCACCAATGGTTAAGATACGCTCCAGGTCTCCGCCCCATGCACCAATCACATAATCAAACATATCAAAACTCTTTACACCCAGTGCTTCCCTTGCATAAAAAGCGCTGTGTGGATCAGGTGTTTTAAACCTGGTAAGATCCAGCAATCCTTCGTCTACAATCGCTACCGAATATGTCATTTCCTTTCCCTGTTGTTCACTGATGGTAAAGGAAACGGCCTGCTCCGGCCGGATGCTGTTGGGTATATTGATGACCGGCTTTAGAATGGTATTTTTATCTTCTATAAAAATCGGGATGGATCCATACATCCTGATTGGGAGATCATTGATGGTTTGGGCATGTGGCTGTAGCAAACTAACTGTTGCGTAAACATTGGGCGCCATTGATCCATCGGTTTTAAACTTTACCAGTGTTTGTCCGGGTGTGGTTTCCTGCCAGAACGATTTGATCACTTTTGTGCCGCTTTCGAGGCTGACTAAAATTCTTCCACCCTTGCTTCCCGGAATGTTTAAGGTTACTTCTTCACCTACATTATATTTTTCCTTATTGCTGCTGAAGGAGAGCATAGAGGCGGCAGTCTGGTCATCATTACCTTCCCTGCTTTGCCAGCCCGGTTCATCAATATATAATGTAGTACCGGTAGTGTGGCCGCTCTTTAAATCTTTTACCAGAACCAGGTAACGCCCCCACTCATTTTCTGAAACGCCAAACTGCGACTGTCCACGTCCACCAGTTAAATGCACCGTTTGTTTGAACAGCAATTTATTGTATTCATTTTGTGTAAAGTTGCTGAGGTTGTCCCCGTTATCATCCCACCACCAGCGCCATTGTATCCGGTAGAATTGTACTTCCACATCATTGTTAGCCGGCAATAAATTACCACGGTTATCTACATTTACAATTTGCATGGTATGGTTTTTACCAGATAGTAAAAAATCAAACGGCTTTTCTCCTGCCGGCAATTTTATTCCTACATAGCTTGCATACGGGCTATAGGGAATGCTCATATTATCAATGCTGAATGCGCCACCCGGCTCAAAAACCTTGATGACCATATTGGCATTGAGCATACCCGGTGCGCTTTCATCTGTTTCAAAATTTGGCTTTAACACGGCATTGCCTTCCGCATCCAGGGTGCCATCAAAAATGGTTTTGCTTTGCGTTGAATAATTAGCGGTTGGATTATCAAAATCATAGCCTGCAAATTTTGGGAAACTGGTTTTCCTTGCACCAAGTGATGCATCAATTTTTGCTTTTAAATTTTTACCCAATGCCCCAAACAGCCATTTTGCATGGAGGTTTCCCGTTGTGGTGCTTCCAACACCCAGCACTGCATCCTTTCCAAAATCCACGTTAATTTTTAAGCGGTTAGGCATTACCGCTTCTACCTTAATGCGCTTTTCAAAAATGGCACCACCTACTTTTACTTTTGCCAGCCAGTTACCCGTTGGCGCCGCCGGATCGGTATTTGTTTTAAACAGGTAAAAACCATCCTCCGCATTATTTTGCACTGCGTGTTTATACAACTGCCCCTGTGGTGTAAATAAACTAAACTCTACGGGATGATCTTTAGGTAATTTTTTCTCTTTGTCTTCAATGATGCAGTTGAGGTACATCGTATCGCCTGGCCGCCATACGCCCCGTTCGCCAAAGATGAATCCCTTGATGCCATTTTTCACTTCTTCTCCACTCACATCAAAGCGGCTTAATGCCAACGAACTTCCGTCATCTAATTTCAAATAGCCTCTTTCATTTCCTTTTTTGGCAACCAATAAATATGGTTTCCGTTTTAAGTCAATATTTACAAAACCATCACTCCCACTTTTGCCTGTATTCACAATGGTTTGCTGGTAATCCATCACTTCCAGGTCAACCCCACTCATTGGTTCGGTAGTTAGAATATTGCTTACCGCTACCAGTAATGAATTATCAGTTCCCCGTTTTGCAGTAAGGCCAATATTGCTTGCTAAAATATTCCTGCTGGCCCACCTGTCTTTGTTGTAATACGATCCGCTATTTGGATCATCCCGTTGTTCCCAATTATAGCCATAGGGATAATAAGAATCATACCTGTCCCAGAAAATATCGTCGTCATCAATGCTGCTTCGGTTGTATGAATCATATCCTTCATCAGGCTCCTGTTCATTATCCTCCTTTTTTGTAGTATCAACAGATTGGTACAAAGAATACTCCGGCCTAAAGCCAATGGTTACCCGGTAAATAGCGCCCTGTTCCGTTTTCAGAAACTTATCAATGTCCAAAGAGAAGCGCTGGTGTCTATGCAGGTCAAGGGTTTTATCATCATCCAGCCGCAATGTTTTTTGTACGATTGGTTTAGCTACCCTTCTTAGTTCTTCGTTGCCACCTATGTTATTTTCCTGTAGAAACTGAGGCACATTGTTCTCTACAATTTTTATGATGCTGATGTCGACCGCATTTAAATTGATGGCATCAAATGGCAACACCAGTCTGCCTGAATTGGGAAGGATATTTCCTTTGCCATGAATTTTTACGGCAGGTAATTTATTTTCAAAATTGATATTGGAGGTAAAGCCTTTGTCCAGGATATCGCCCCAGCTATTTTTTATTCCCGTATTAATATTTACGGTGTAATTACCATCCAATTTTCCGCTGGTGAATACTTTTACTTCGCTGCCGTTAATAGTGTAGGAGATATCTGACTGGTTACTCATGGTAATCAGCCCTGTCAGATCCTGCCCTACTGCTACCGGGTCACTAAGTTGAACGGAAGCATACTGCTGGGCCTCATTCATAGCCACAACATTCAGCACTTTATAATCTCCCGCTGCCGGAACTGCAATTACGGTTTCGCCATTCACTTCCATGTTCATTGACTTGCCGTTCCACGCAAGCAATAATTTTTTTTCATTGCCGCCCTTTTCTATATTATCAATTGTATAGATATGCGATTTAGCGGCATCGTTGTGTTGCCAGTTTATTTTTATAGCCTGGCCATCCAGTGTTGCCGTTAGTAGTTGTTCTATGTCTTTTCCCGTTTCCACATCTGCTGTTTCCAATTCACCGGTAAGGTTCATTTTGTTTTTTGTCCCACTGCTTCTCAGTCCATTTTCCGTCACCTTAAAGGAAGGCTTTACTGTTTTCATATTAAACCGCAGGTTGCTGAATTTGTCGGGCACTTTGGTCACCTTCCCGAGTTTAAAATTCACTTCATACACCTTGTCGGGCGTTAGCCATTGCTCAGGTTTAAATTCAATGGTACGGGCATTTAGCCAATAAGCTTTCCCTTTTACAGCAGGTGAAAAATCAAATAGCTTTTCATTCAGTTCTTCACCTACGGTATGCGTAGTATTGGCATCGGCTGCAAGCCTGATACTGATGGTACTTGTTTTGGAAATTACACCTGTTGTATAGGCATCAATGTATTGGCTGAACGCTGGATCCACCTCAATCCATTTGTCTTTTTTGTTGCAGGAAAATAAGGTACCGGCGAGGGTAACGCACAGTATGATTCTGAAAAAAGTTATTGTAAACTTTTCAGAGCGTCGAACAGAATCGGGAGCCATAAATGATTTTGTATTTGTTTGTTCAGCAAAACCAGGGCGGCTGTACTGTGGAAGTACCGATACTGATCGGTATGATGATGTAAATGTGATAAGAAAATTTGGATTGTACAATATGGGCAGAGAACTATTTTAGTTAAATGATTTATAAAACAAGCTTAACTTTATTTTATATAAGACTGTAGTAGTTATTTCCCGAATCGCTTATCGGGATGCCTGTAGCCACAATGGACCGAATAAACAATCACAGCATCATTTTCTACTTCGTATACTACCAGATAAGGAAAGCTTTTTAACTTAACGTCCCGAATAATATGTTTATCATCAATAAAACCATAATAGTGAGGATGATTGCTAATTTCATTGAATCGTTGTATCAGTTCTTTCATAAACCGATCACCTAAACCTGGCTTTTCCCCTTCGTAGTAATTATATGCTTCGGAAGTATCTTCTGCTGCTGCGCTAAGGACAATTAGCCTCTAAGGCATTTATAATTTATTTTGGCGAACGTAATTAATCAATTCTTCTGTAGTAAGTAGCTGTTCTTCTCCGTTTTTATACTTATCCCGGCGTTCGTATATTTTCGCCAGTTCATCGGGACCATATTCATAATCGGAAGGTAAACTATCCATCAGTACGGTATAGATAGCTTCGAGTTTTTTTTCATCTGCTGTATTGATATACTCATGCAGGGTTTCCCTGATTTGCACGGCTGCCATAATTTGTTCTTTACCCAAATTTATCGTTTTTTTGCCATTTAAAAAGAAAAGAATAAAGGGGCCAGTACAGACAATGGCGGATATATTCATCGTCGTTTACAAAAGTATTATCCATAAAACCCTGATCCTTTGTGGCCCTGCTATTCCACATCCCAATACCTTACATCAACTTCAATTCGCAATTTATTTCCACATCGTCAATAGAGGCGCCTATCTTTTTATAAAACCCGATAGCCTGGTCATTCCATTTAGAAACCTGCCAGCGAAGTTTTTTACATTGTTCATTTCTCCCTGACTCAATGACTGATTGCAGGAGTTTGAAACCAATTTTCTGTTTGCGGAAAGCCTCGGTTACATACAAATCATCCAGGTAAATTCCTTTACCACTCCATGAATAAAATGTGAAATAAAAAGATGCGAAACCGATAATTTGATTTGTAGCTGTTTCTGCGACAAAGCATTTAAACAGATCCTGCCCTTTCTCCATTTGTTCCAATGTGATGGTTACTTTCTGTGGAGTTTTCTGAAAGATTGCGAACTCGTTTATCAGGGCCAAAATAGTTGGAAAATCGTTTTGGTTTGCAGGCCGTATGGTGATGTTCATGTTAGCGGTTTTTATTAAAAAGAAAAGCCGCCATAACTAAACGGCGGCTTTTCAAAATAATCATTTTTTTTATTTCATTAAATCACCTGGTTTCTCAGCAGGTCTTCAAATACATCTCTTTTGCGAATGAGTTTGGGTTTGCCGTCAATCACCATCACTTCTGCAGGTTTTAACCTGGAATTGAAATTGGAAGACATTTCAAAACCATAAGCGCCGGCGTTGTTAAAAACCAGGTAATCGCCTTCCCTCACTTCATGTAATTTTCTATCCCAGGCAAAAGTATCCGTTTCGCAAATATTCCCCACCACATTGTAAATCCGTTCTGCGCCTTTCGGATTGCTGATGTTTTCTATGTGATGATACGCATCGTACATCATCGGCCTGATCAGGTGATTAAAGCCACTGTTGACTCCTGCAAAAACTGCTGCGGGAGTTTGTTTGATGACATTTGTTTTTACAACCAAATAACCGCTCTGGCTTACCAGGTATTTACCTGGTTCAAACCATACCTGCAATTTTTTACCGGTCTCTTTTTCAAACTCAACAAAAGCAGCGGCAACTTTTTTGCCGAGGTCGTTGACATCTGTTTCTGCATCACCCGGCTGGTAAGGCACTTTAAATCCGCTTCCGAGGTCAATAAACTCCAGGTTTGGAAAATGGGTGGCAGTGTTAAACATCACTTCCAGCCCTTCTAAAAACACCCGCACATCTTTTATCTCACTTCCGGTATGCATGTGAATGCCGGTTACATTGAGGTTGGTACTTTTTACAATACGTTCAATATGACGCATCTGGTGAATGGAGATACCAAACTTGCTATCAATATGTCCGGTTGAAATTTTATAATTACCCCCTGCCATGATATGCGGGTTCAACCGGATACAAACAGGGTAACTGTTACCGAATTTATGGCCAAACTGTTCCAATATAGATATGTTATCGATATTGATATTTACACCCAGTTCCTTTGCTTCCACTACCTCGTCAAAATCAACACAGTTGGGTGTGTATAATATGTTCTGCTTATCAAATCCAGCCATCAAACCCAGCTTCACTTCATTTACGCTAACGCAATCCAGCGAGGCACCAATTGATTGAATGTACTTTAATACATTGATATTTGTAAGTGATTTACAGGCATAAAAAAACCTTGCATTGCAACCTGAAAATGCTTTCTGCAATTTTTTGTACTGTTCTGCAATTCGTTCTGCATGATACACATATACCGGTGTACCAAATTCATCAGCGATCTCTATTAGCTGCTGGTGGGTTAAGTGTTTTGACATGTTGAAATGTATGTATTGGGTTATTGATGGTGTTATTTGCGTCAGCGTATCACTTTTTCTTTGCTTCTGCCCTATAAAAAAAGGTATGAGAAATAATCTTCGTCATACCTTCTTTAAATTTTTTACATTAAAAGTTTATGATTCAGATTTTTCTTCTTCATCCTTTACCTGTTTATCCTCCGAATTGTCTGCTGTGTTTTCTTTTTCATTATCAGCATCATGCACGATTTCTTCTTTATTATCTTCATTTAATTCCTCATCAACTGCTATAATTTCTTCTTCAATCACAACTTCAATAATTTCATCCTCATTTGATTCAATTAATTCCTCATCGGATGCTGCCAATTCATCTTCAATTACCTCCTCACTTATAATCACAACTTCATTCTCGTTAACCGGGGTAACGGTGTTCTCTATTATTTCACCAGTTTCAGTTACTTCCAATATAATGTCATCTGGTTCTTCAGTACCTGTTATCTCCACTTCCTGCTGACCATTATTATTTACCACGGTAGCCTGTACCAGTTCTTCCATCAGCACTTCGCTTATCTTAGGAAGATCATCAGTACTGTTGATACCAAAATAATCCATGAATGATTTTGAAGTATTGTATATTAATGGTTTGCCCACTGCGTCTTCATTTCTGCCGGCGATGATCACCAGGTCTTTTTCCAGTAATTTCTGTACTGCATAATCGCAGTTTACCCCACGGATAGATTCAATTTCACTCTTAGTGATCGGTTGCTTATAGGCGATGATAGCCAATGTTTCCAACGCTGCGTTGGAAAGACGTTTTAAAAACTTGTCACCATTCAACTGGGCCACTGTTTTATGGTATTCCTTTTTTGTAAGAAACTGCCATCCGCCACCGCTCTGCTTTAATTCAAAAGCATAAAACTCAGCACTGTACTTTTCACGAATGCCTTCCACAGCTGCTTCCACCTGGTCCAGCGTTGCCCGGTCTTCGATAAAGCCGATGGCATTATTCAACAGCTCCACAAGGTCCAGGTTGGTCAGGGGCTTTTCGCTTGCAAAAATCAAGGCTTCAATATGTGGTATAATTTGTGAAAGTTCCATGTACCCCTATCCCCTAAAGGGGATGTTAGCATTTAATTTGTGATGATTTTTACTGTGCGATTACTGTATATATATCCGCAATTTTATTCTCTGCCTTTTACCCCCCTTTAGGGGATGGGGGCGTCTTTATCCATTCAACGCTGCGGCACCACTTACAATTTCCGTTAATTCGGTAGTAATGGCGGCCTGCCTTGCCCTGTTGTAGCTTATTTTGAGTGACTTCAATAATTCGTTTGCATTATCACTTGCTTTGTCCATCGCGGTCATCCGGGCACCATGCTCACTGGCATTGGCGTCGAGCACCGCCTTAAATAGTTGGGTATTTAAAATTTTAGGCATCAATTCTCTTATTAACACTTCTTTGCTGGGTTCAAATATAAAATCAGCTTTTTTCTCGCCGGACTGGCTGGTCAGTTTCTGAACCGGTAAAAATTGCTCGGCAACAAACCGCTGTGTGGCAGCATTCTTAAATTCGCTGTATACCAATTCTACCGCATCTATTTCCTTTTTTGCAAAGGCTTCCATGGCATATTTTGCGGCAGTCTGCACTTTTTCAAAACTAAGGCCCGTAAAAATATCCCAATACTGATCCACTACCCCAAATCCGCCTTTAGAGAAGTGCTCAAATCCTTTTTTTCCTATGGGCAATACCTGCACGTTCCCCTTTGCCTGCTGGCTGCTGTATTTATCCTGTATCACCTGGCGGGCTAATTTAATCAGGTTACTATTGTATCCACCGCACAAACCACGGTCGCTTGTTACAACAATAATCAATACCTTTTCAATCGGCCTTTCGGTAGCTAATGCCAGGTCAACATCTCCGTCGCTGTTGCTTACAATATTGCTGAGCACTTCCTGTAACTTTTTTGCATATGGACGCATTTGGGTAATAGCATCCTGTGCACGCCGCAATTTGGCCGCACTCACCATTTTCATGGCTTTGGTTATTTGCTGGGTACTTTGTACACTCTTAATTCTGTTACGGACTTCTTTTAAGGCTCCTGACATATCAAGGTTTATTATTAATTGAAATTTGCTTTTCGGGGGGCAAAGGTAGGGAAAAAACGATAATTTGCTAATTTGATAATGTGCTAATTTGCCAATGCCTGCACTATGAGGGATTCTCTTAAAGGGAATAAATGAATTGATCACAACTGTAGATCGGAAAGGTTGAAATACCGCTGTTGAATGGAGTTCCCGGCAGATAGCTAAATGCTATTCAATTAGCTAATTAGCACATTAGCCAATTAGCTAACTAAATTTCGCTCGGCAGGCAGTTAAATTCTTTACGAAATGCTGTTGAAAAGTTACTGAGATTTTGGTAGCCCAGTTTAGTACCTACTTCCGAAATGCTATATTTCCCGGATAAAATTTGTTCCTTTGCCCGGTGCATCCTGTTTTTCTGAAAATATTCATACAAACCCATTCCAAACGATTGCTTAAACAATTTCTTCAGTTTGCTTTCACTCATCAGTGATATGCGTGATAACTTCTCAATACCCGGAAAAGTTTCATCATAACTATTAGTCAATATCGCTTCAATTTTTTGTAGGGTATTGAAATCATCTTCATTTATTTTTTCAGGCGATTCGGAAATATCGTGCTGCAAAAGATTTTCAAATAGTTTGTCGGCTATTCTTAAAATCCTGCTGCGGATAAATACATCCGGGTAAGGATGACTGGGTGATACATTTAATATTTCATCCATCAGCCTTTGCTGTTTGGCATTAATAAATTGTTTAAAATAATTTACCTGTTGTAGAAAACTAAATACATCGAGTACTCTGTGACTTAGATTTTTTTGGATCCACCCGTTTTCCAGAAAAATACTGATTCCCCTCACGGCGGTTGTTTTATCAAACCTTAGCTGGTGGGATGTTTGCGAATTAATGATCCTCAGTTGATAATGGCTGCCGGAGGCGTAATTCAAGGTCACATCATCTAAAATATAATCCACCTGGGTTTCAGTTTCAAAATTATACAAATAAATAAGCACCCCAAACTCATCGGTTGGTTGCCTTGAAAAAAGGTAATCTTCGTTTAACTGGTAGTTATTTACAACTGCAGTAAATCCTCTTTCAAAATAAAACGCTTTTGAAACACCTTGTCCGGCAATCGGGGCAAAGGAAAGTTTATTGTCATTTACTTCGCAACCCAACGCACTACCAAACTCGTTTAACCAATTAATGTATTCAGTTTGTTTGTAGCGCCATTCTTTAATTTCAGCAGGTATATTGTTCAACATTAAATGCAAATTATAAAAAAAACGTTCCCGAATTTTAAAAAGAAAAATTTTTATTTTAAAACCAAGTTGACCAGGCTAAAGGCGTCGGCCGCCTTATCCTAAAAATGCCTTATTGCCAGATCGTTAATTTTTATGCACCGTTGTTCAAAAATTATTTTATAATATTTTGTTTTCAAAAAGTGTTATTCAATGAATAGTACATATACTTGCATTCCTGCTTTAATAAAATATGCATTACCTGGTGGCGGCAGTTAAAAATCATGGTAATATTATATCCGATAAGGCATACTGTTTACTCCAATTAAAGCGACAATAAAATGGTGCTGGCCTTAAAATTACTGATTGTCTTATTGATAGAACTACCAATTATTGCGCTTTTTTTTAGAAGAAAAAAAAGACAAAAGGCATTATTGATGGGTTTGCTGATCAATATTATCTCCTGGTCTGTAACACATATTATATTCTTCACTTTTGATGTCAATATGTTGTATGTGGCCATTGGAATAGCAATCGGAGAAGCAATTGCTTTTCACCAATTGCTTGACTGTAACTGGACAAAAGCGATTATTCTATCCCTGGTAGTTAACAGCCTAAGTTATTTTGCTACACAATATATACCGTTGGATTTTTTCCAGTCGAAGCCGGAGGCAATAAGAACCGCTTTGGCAGTAATGATTATTTATAAACGGTAATTAACCACCAGGCTGCCAGGACCACCCAGCACCGTCACCTTATCCGTAAATTTAGTTAGCGTTTTACCATGTTTCGAATGCAGGCTATACATCAGGGCATCAAATACCAATAAAAATCCTCCCTGTAACATTGTGGAATTGCCATACCCTTTCAATTTAGATGGATCTGCATTCCTTCTGCTTCTTTCCGATAAATACAATCCAGTTGTAATATACGCAACGTCGAGCCCCGCATTCAATAAAAAAGTTTTTTCTACTTTATGCTGGTGGGCTAATACTGAAGATAGTGATAGCCCATTTGTATTTTCCCTTGCAGCACTCCAATAACCCAGGCCGGCAATCAACAAATTTGTACTTCCCCAGATTACATTCATCTGGTGAAAATAACGGACTTCGGGGTTATGCGCCCTGGTTCCAATTGCTCCGCCAACTATATTAACTGCTCCCCAGCCACCAAGCAGCAACATCCCCTTTTTTGAAATACTGGTACGCTCCTGCTCAAAGGAAGAACGTTCGTTTGTTTGACAAAAAACCGGAAACACCGTTACAGTTAATATGAAAGTCAGTGCAATTTGCCTCATGTATTAATTTAAAGACTACAACGTAAGTTTAACAAAAAAGTTTAAAAGCGAACTTTTTTTAAAACAATGAACCAATAGCAAATATCCACCAGGGAGAAAAACAGTCTGTCAATTTTTGGACAATCCGGGATCATCCAGTTTTATAGAGATGGGTTTTAATGCATACACCATCTCAATCATACCACCTTCTTTTGTAGAATGTTGTAAAGGTTGTTTTCTGTACAAAGTTGCTACCAGTTTCAATTTCGATCCTTTCTGACGTTGCAAATCCTCCACAGGAATAGAAATATATGAACCTTTGTCCTGGCCTGAATAGCTAATGCTAAAGCCCGAATCAGTTTCAACTGATTCTAATACAATATGATCATCCGGGCCCATTGGAATTGGTTCAAATTGAACCTGAAGTGCGGTGTTTTTTGAAACTGAACCAGGCAGGTCTGCCAGTTTAAACCTGTTGAAGGAAAACTTATTATCATACTCATGCATATGAATGTCTGTAAACCTCCAATTGTGATCTCCAAAAAAATCAGTGGCTTTTTTACCTTGCCTGTAAAAGGCGCCTTCAAAATCGCTGCTGTCAACCGGTAGTTTTACACCATCCAATGATATACTACCTGGATCAGACAGGACCAGCGTAGTGCCGTTAATGCCCGCAAACCTGAAATATGCATTTATAGTTGCCTGCTCATCGCCTTCATTGTAATGAATACTGTAATGCTGGTAAATGGTTTCCGGTGCTACGTCCCTGCTTTGCCCTATTTCAGTGCTGCTGCATCCATGGATAACAGCCATCAGAAAACAAAGCATAACAATTGCAAATGCGTTAAAGCGTTTCATATAAATGATTTTTTATTTTATTCCGGAAATCCAAAAAGGTTAGTTAAAAAAAACACAATACGCTGTAGCATACCTTAATATTCAACTATTATAAGAGCCATCTGACACCTCAAAATAAGGGGCGGCTAAATAAATCCCTACCTTAAATCACCGGCCTAACTATCCGGCTTAAACTGTCAACAAATTGCTAACTTTGCCGTTCTGTCATTTTGGCTCTCAAAAAAATTAAGCACCATATTTGACAATGCAAAACACCTGAATTAATTAATTATATACCATACTCATAACCCGGAATTATATGATAGGCTTTTTATCGAAAATATTTGGTGGCAACAAAAGTGAAAAAGACGTAAAAAAAATAACACCACAGGTTGCAAAAATCAACGGCTATTTTACACAGTATCAATCGCTCAGCAATGATGAGCTAAGAGCCAGGACTACCGATTTTAAAAACCGCATCCAACAACATCTTAGCGCCATCGATGAAGAAATCAATACCAAAAAGGAAAATGCCGAAAACCTGCCGGTAACCAACATCAATGAAAAGGATGTGATTTACCAGGAAATTGATTTACTCAAAAAAGACAGGGATAAGCAAATTGAAGTAATACTGCAGGAAATTTTGCCTGAGGCTTTTGCAGCCGTAAAGGAAACTGCCCGCAGGTTTAAAGAGAACTCAACTTTGGAAAGTACGGCCACCGAATTAGACCGTACCCTGGCAGTAAAGAAAGACCATATCACCATACAGGGCGACAAGGTAATTTTTACCAATACCTGGAAGGCAGCCGGCGGAGATGTATTATGGAACATGGTACACTACGATGTACAGTTAATAGGTGGTGCGGTTTTGCACTCTGGTAAAATTGCCGAGATGGCAACCGGTGAAGGTAAAACACTGGTGAGTACTTTGCCAGCTTACCTGAATGCATTGGCCGGCGAAGGGGTACATATTGTTACCGTAAATGATTACCTCGCAAGAAGGGATAGTGAATGGAACGGCCCGTTGTTTGAATTCCTGGGACTAACGGTAGATTGCATTGATAAACATGAACCCAATAGTGATGCCAGGAGAGCAGCTTATAACGCGGATATTACCTATGGCACCAACAATGAATTTGGCTTTGATTACCTGAGAGACAACATGGTTCACAGCCCGGATGAAATGGTTCAACGCAAGCATCATTTCGCTATGGTAGATGAAGTGGATAGTGTATTGATAGATGATGCAAGAACGCCACTGATCATCAGCGGACCGGTTGGCCACAGTGATAATACTCAACAGTTTTTCGACCTGAAGCCACGTATTGAGAAACTGGTGGACGCACAGAAAAAAGCGACCAATCAATATTTAATTGATGCAAAGAAAAAAATAGCCGAAGGCAACGATGATCCAAAAGATGGTGGACTATCATTGATGAGAGCACACAGGGGTTTACCTAAAAACAGCGCTTTAATTAAATTTTTAAGTGAGCCCGGAATGCGGGTAAAGCTTCAGAAAACAGAAAACTATTACCTGGCTGATCAGCAGAAGGAAATGCCCAAGGTAGATGAAGAACTGTACTTCCACATAGATGAAAAAAATAACCAGGTAGACCTTACCGATAAAGGGATCAACCTGATTACCAAATCCGGCGAAGACACCGAATTCTTTATTCTTCCGGACATTGCTACCAAGCTGGCAGATATAGAAAAAGGTACGTTGTCTGCTGAAGAAAAATTGCAGAAGAAAGAAAGTTTACTAAATGAATATTCGTTAAAAGCCGACCGGATTCATACCGTACAACAATTGCTGAAAGCATATACTTTATTTGATAAGGATACGGAATATGTTGTAATGGACGAATCAGTAAAAATAGTGGATGAACAAACTGGTCGTATATTGGATGGCAGAAGATATTCGGATGGTTTGCACCAGGCAATTGAAGCAAAAGAAAATGTGAAGATTGAAGCGAGCACTCAAACTTATGCAACGGTTACTTTGCAAAACTATTTCCGTATGTACCACAAGCTTTGTGGTATGACGGGTACGGCCGAAACCGAAGCAGCGGAGTTGTGGGACATTTACAAACTGGATGTGGTTACTATCCCTACCAACCTGCCCGCTGTTCGTAAAGATGAGCAGGACCTGGTGTACAAAACCAAACGGGAAAAATACAAAGCAGTAATTGATGAGATTGAGCGTTTACGACTTGCCGGCAGACCTTCATTAGTGGGTACCACTTCGGTAGAAATCAGTGAATTGCTCAGCAGGATGCTGAAGCAAAAAAATATTCCACATAATGTATTGAACGCAAAGCAACATGCCAAAGAAGCACAGGTAGTAGCAGAAGCGGGTTTTGCGGGGGCTGTTACCATTGCAACCAATATGGCGGGTCGTGGTACGGATATTAAGCTGGGGCCAGGTGTAAAAGAAGCAGGTGGTCTGGCTATTGTGGGTACAGAGAGACATGAAAGTCGCCGTGTGGACAGGCAGTTGCGTGGCCGTGCCGGTCGCCAGGGAGATCCGGGAAGCACCCAGTTTTTTGTAAGTTTGGAAGATGACCTGATGCGTATGTTTGGAAGCGAACGTATTGCGTCGCTGATGGATAGAATGGGTTACAAGGAAGGAGAAGTGATCCAGCATAGCATGATCTCCAAATCAATTGAAAGGGCACAGAAAAAAGTTGAAGAAAATAACTTTGGTATACGTAAGCGCCTGCTGGAATATGATGATGTGATGAACAAGCAGCGGAACGTGGTATACAGCAAACGTAACCATGCTTTGTTTGGTGAACGACTTGCCCTGGATCTCGACAATGCATTTTATTCCGTTGCGGAAGGCCTTGTCAATTCATTTAAAGAAAGCAATGATCACGAAGGATTTAAACTGGCGGTGATTATGCACTTTGGAATTGACACTGCTATTGAAGCGCAGGAATTGGAGAAAGGTGTGGTAAACGTGGTAGCGGAGAAATTATACGAGGAAGCAAAATCCAATTACAACCGTAAGGTGGTGGCTATAGCGGAGCAAACATTCCCGATCATTAAAAATATCCGCAAAGAACAGGGCAATCATATTGAAAATGTAGCGGTACCGTTTACCGACGGACGAAAAGCCATACAGGCTTTAGCCAACCTTGATAAGACAATTGCTACCGAAGGCGCCGAACTTCCCAACGCATTGGAGCGTAGTATTACTTTAGCCTTGATTGATGATGCATGGAAAGAACATTTAAGAGCCATGGATGATTTGCGCCACAGTGTACAAACTGCAGGCTACGAGCAAAAAGATCCGTTGGTAATTTACAAGATCGAAGCCTTTGGCGCCTTCAAACAAATGGATGACCAGGTAAATAAAGACATTGTGGGTTTCCTTTGCCATTGCTCCCTTCCAATGGAAGAAACCAGTAGCACTAAAATTAAGGAAGGAAGGGAAGAAAAAACCGACATGAGTAAACTGCGTCAGCGCAAGGAAGAATTTGCAGGTGCAGCTTCAGGACCTGGTGGTAACGGAGGCCCGGAATATATCAGCAATGAAAATGATTACAACGATCCTTCACCGGCAATTAAACAGGAACCAATCCGCGTAGAACCAAAGATTGGCAGAAACGATGCCTGCCCTTGTGGTAGCGGCAAGAAGTATAAGAACTGCCATGGGAAGGATGCATAAGAAATATTGATTTTATTATTGAAGGCTAACTTATGAAAGAGTTAGCCTTTTTTATTGAACGAGGTGTTTAGCCTTTGAATTGTATCCTCTCCGCACCGGGTTGCCAACCTTCGAAAGGTTGGCAACCCTTACAACTTATCAACTTTCTAATCATCTATGGCCACTTCACAATCGTAGTAATACATTGCCAGTTCATTATGGGCTTTTATACATAATTCTAAACTTCCAAACCATTCAATTACTTCATTTTTAGCAAGTGAAGTAGGTTTGTCAGAAATGATAGTATGCCAGGAGCTCCAAATATGATCTGTAAAGTTTTTTACGAGCCCATGCTTAAAGGCATTTGCATGTATATAGATCATGGCCATCGTAAATTGAGAGTCCTTTTCAATTCTAATTCTTTTGAAGGGCTTATAAAAGAGGTTACCCTGCCTGTTGTGCATTTTATTAAATGCAAGAGCATAAGACTGGAAGAACCTTTTAAAAACATGTCCAATTAACTCACTGCAGGTTGCTTTATTTTCAATGAATTTCTTTTCTGTAATCGAAAGTTCCGCAATGGCTTTATTTTTAAGAATGGCCTTAATACTAATATCAGATTTTATTTTAACTAACAGGTGAAAATGGTTGGAAAGTAGACACCAGCAATATGTATCTGTAAAGGGAGAAAGTAACTCCTTGTATCGCTTTAGAAAGAAAAGTCTGTTCTCATCACTTAGAAAAAGCGCTTCTTTATTATTTGTACGATTATAAATGTGGTAGATACTTCCTTCTTCAAAATCGGCTAAATACTTTGTTGGTATTGGCATGAATCAAATTTAAATAATATTATTTGATGATTCAGGAAAAGTGAGATTCCACCCTCGAATGATATGCTCCCCCGGGGTTGCCAACCTTTAAAAGGTTGGCAACCCTTCGCAAAGAACCAGCAAAAAAAAGTTGACACGCCTGGTAATCTTTTGCATATTTCTATACCCTTTACTTTTAATCATTATCCAACTATGTTCAATTAATCAACTTGAAAATCCTTAATAGTTAAGGGTTCATTTTAAGGAATTGAATAATATATTTTTAATTCCAGGCTTCCCCAATTACCGAAACCATTTGACGGAGATAACTTTAATTGTGGAGGTATGGTCTCATATTAATTTCGAAGAGACTTTAATAAGGGTTGCCAACCTAAAAAAGGTTGGCAACCCAGCAAGAGTGGCCACTTTTGCCTGCGTTAGCTCTAACATTTCAAATACCTTCAGCATAGATTATGGATGGGGTTCCCTGGCTGCAATAATCTATCATTAGACTTCCCGATACAAGTGATGGAGGCGATCTCTAAAAGGTTGCCTACGCTTTCAGAGTATCTACTTCACCGAATATTTATACTTATATCTTTCAAACAACTGCGTCTGTTTATTATCCAGGTTCAATTCACGGCCCTGTATAAATGCCTGCGTTACCTTGCTGCTTTTCATATCCAGCAGGTCGCCTTCGCTGATTACAATGTTGGCGTCTTTCCCCTTTTCCAGCGAACCGGTAAGGTCATCTATGCCCAGGATTTTTGCTGCACTGAGGGTAATCGCAGTTAATGCTTCTTCTTTGGTTAATCCATACGCTGATAAGGTACCAGCCTGGAAAGGCAGGTTGCGTTGCTGCCAGTAACCACTTCCTGCATCATCGCAAATAGTAAATAGTACCCCAGCCTTTTGCAGGGCCGCACCAGTCTTGTATGGCTGGTCTACATCATCATCATCCGTAGCCGGTAAACTATGCGGTGCAGATAAAATTACCGCTACATTATTTTCTTTCAGGATATCTGCAATAATCCAGCTATCACTGCCGCCTACGATCACCAGTTTAAACCCAAACTCTTTGGCAAGGTCAACTGCCATCATCATTTCTTTTACCAGGTCGCAATGCACGAAAAAGGATTGGGATTTATTGAACAATCCTTTTACCGATTCAAATTTCAAATTGGTAGTTGTATGGGTAGGTTCGCTGTTATACGCTTTTGCCTCCCTGAAAAATTTTCTTGTCTCTTCAATTTTGTCCAGGCCCAGTTTCACCGGGTCAACCTGCTCGGCAGTGCGGCGCCGAAACCGGTTGGGACGGTTTACCAGCAAAGGCATATTGAAATGAACACCGTTGTCGGTTTTATAAGCAGCGTCTTCCCAGTTCCACGCATCTAACTGCACTACCGATGAACTTCCGCTGATCGTACCACCTGCCGGTACAATATGTGCCAGCAAAATGCCATTGCTGCGCAGGGTATTGATCACCTTGCTATCCGTATTATAAGCTACCAGCGAATGAATGTTTGGATTGAGATCGCCTAATTCAGTATAGTCGGATGATGCCCGGACAGTGCTTACTTCCACCAACCCTAAATTGGTAGAAGGCGCAATTACACCGGGGTACACATGCTTTCCTTTGGCATCGATAATTACGGTTGGAGGAAAAGCATCATACGCTCCAACGCCAACAGCACTAATCTTTCCTTTTTCAAACATCAAATAGCCGTTCTCAATGACACTGCCATTGCCCAGGTGAATAAAAGTATTTTTTATCATCACCGGGTTAACCTGTGCCGGTGATGGATGCATGTTTTCCTGGGCATTTGCCAGCAGCGGAAACAGCAGTGAGATATTTAGAAATATTTTTCGCATAAAGTGATGAATGATGAGTGATGAGTGATGAGTGATGAATGATGAGTAATGAGTGATGAATTCTGCCTTTTGCCTTTTGCCTTTCGCCTTTTGCCTTTTGCCTTTCGCCTTTCGCCTACTGCCCTTCCATAGAAACAAGCCTTCCCTCTATCCTGTCCCATAAACTGTTGCTTTCCTGGTGGTCATCTTCGCAATAATTTCTTTCCCTGAAGGAAGGAACAGCAGGGCCGGTTTTATCACCTCCTTTTTTGGCAGTAATCATTTTCTGGATCAGCCGGGTTCTTTCTTTCAGAATGTCTTCGCGTAGTTGTGTATCCCTGTCCCTGTCAAAATAAACAATGCCATCTACAATCGTTTTTTCGGCTTTGGCATAAATGCTCAAAGGATGATCGCTCCACAATACCAGGTCGGCGTCTTTGCCCACTTTAATGCTTCCGGTTCTGTCGGCTACGTGTAGCATTGTTGCCGGGTTGAGCGTTACCATTTTCAACGCTTCCTGCTCATCCATATTTGCATACTTTACACTCTTGGCTGCTTCCTGGTTTAATCGCCTCGCCATCTCGGCATCATCACTGTTGATGGCTACATTTAATCCTACCTTTTGCATGAGGTAGGCATTTTGCGGAATGGCATCAATTACTTCCACCTTATAACCCCACCAGTCGCTGAAGGTAGAAGCGCTGGCGCCATGTGCCTTCATTTTGTCTGCTACTTTGTACCCCTCCAGTATATGCGTAAATGTATTAACGGTAAACTTAAATTTATCCGCCACATGAATCAATGAATTGATTTCGCTTTGCACATAAGAATGACAAGTAATGAAACGTTTTTTATTTAGTATTTCGGATATGGCATCCAGCTCAAGGTCACGCCTTTTACCTGCACCCAATTTCTGGTATTCTATGGCTCTTGTAAATGCATCGGTCAATACTTCCTCCACGCCCATCCTGGTATCCGGGAATCGTGGATTGGCCTGCGATGAGGAACGCTTTACATTTTCACCCAACGCAAATTTTATAAAGGGATCCCAGTTGGCAAATTTCAACTGTTCGGCATTGGCACCCCAGCGCAATTTTAACAGCTGTGTTTGGCCGCCAATGGTATTACAACTGCCATGCAATATATGGCTGCTGGTAACGCCACCGCTTAGCTGCCGGTAAATGTCCACATCTTCGGGATCAATGATATCAGCAATCCTTGTTTCGGAGGTTACGCTTTGAGAACATTCGTTGATGCCACCTGTGCCGGCTATATGCGAATGCTCGTCAATAATACCGGCGGAGAGATGCTTACCTGTTCCATCGATTATCCTGGCCGATGCATCTGCCAGGTTCTTCCCGACAGCCGAAATTTTTCCGTTCTTTACCAGCACATCCGTATTGGTTAATCTGCCTTCTTTTTCATTGGTCCATACGGTTGCATTTTTTACCAGGATATTTTCCTGCCTGGGCATTTCCCTGTATCCATAGCCGTTAAAAGGATAAGTAATTACCCCGTCAATTCTTGCTACCGCTTCATTTCTTTTTCTCCGCATACTGTCGGCAGCCATCTTCATTTCGCTGGTTTTGGTCGCCGTCCAGCTTACCCATTTCCCATTGGCCAATTGGCCGGTGCCACTCCATTGGTTATCACTCATCACACCACTCAAACGTACAACCGAACTGCTGTCTTTCTTAAAAGAAAAGTTCAGTTTCACCAGCCGGTCATTCATTACCAGTTCTGCTTTCATAGAATCTTTCCCAGGGAGTGAAGCGGTTGGTTTGGCAGCCTCCCCTTTTAGCTCCAACTGGTAGGTTTCATTATTGATCACGAGATTATAATTGCCACGGGCATCTTTCCAGCCATCGTCTTTTACCACGTATTTAACGCCCTGTACCCAGTTTTGGTAAATCACCGTTTTCTCTGCGAAGATGGGACCAGAACTGATTAAAAAGCTGGCGATCTTCCCGGCATCCAGGCTACCAATTTTATCATATAGATTTAATAAAGTTGCCGGAGTTTTGGTCAATGCCTCCAGGGCCTTTTGTTCGCTTAAACCAGCTTGTATTGCTTTGCGGAGATTGGCAAGGAAGGCGCTGTTCTCCCTGAGACCATTTGCCGTAAGCGCAAAAATGATATTGGCTTTTTCAAAAGCAGCCGGGTTAATAGCTGCCATCTCCCAATGTTTTAAATCGGCCAGCGAAATAAACCGGGCATCTGTGGGGTCCTCCACATCCATCGCCTGCGGGAAATTTAACGGAAGTATATAGGATGCGTTGGTTGCTTTTATTTCTGCCATCCGCTGGTATTCGTTGCCGCTACCTTTTATGATATACTGCACTCCAAATTCATCTCCTATCTTATCAGCCCGCAGATCGCTCCATTTATCAGTGCTTTCAAAAATTTGTGGCAACTGCTGGTTATCTAAAAATGCCTGTAAAGAAAGATTGAGGCCTTCCCCGGCAGGTTTCGATTTATACCATTGCGCATCTAAGAAATTTTGACGCAGCAATGAAATGGACCCCATTAATGAGGTAGGGTAATCCTGTGTACTGCTTCCCTTATCGAACGAATAATTGGCGGAAGCTTTTTCTTTGAGGATTACCTTGTTTTCCTTTTCATTGGCCAATGTTACCACAGCACCGGTACCCCTTGATATGCCATCCATCTGGTGGGTTAGTACGGTGCCCATTCCAATACTACGCAGTTCTTTTGCTTTTGCTTCATTCACCACAAAAGAAGTTGAAATATCTGTTTCTGATTTGATGGCCTGGTTCCAGCCGTATGCCCCCTTCGTATTGGAAAGCATTTGTGTGGAACGCCCAAATCCACCGGCACCGTCTGTTCTTACAGGCTGGGTACCATAGTCGGAATACACATCAATAAAAGATGGATAAATGTACTTGCCCTTACAATCTACCACCACCGCATCTTTGGGAACCGTTACGGCAGCACCAATACTTTCAATTTTTCCCTGGCGGATAACAATGGAAGCATTTTGCAGTGTTGTTTGAGCATCCTTTACAATAGTAGCGTTGATAAATGCATAGCAGCCTTCCCTGGGATTAGCCACATCATTTACAGGATAAGTTGTTTGTGCAAATATTGGCAAAGCGGCGGCCAATAATGCAAACACCAGTAGAATGGTATTGTTTCTCATCAAATAATTATTTTGGTTTTTAATAACAAACGATAAATATAACGAATCATTGATATTTTTTGGGCAACGTGTACCGAATTGGCCCAATTAAACCCTTTACGGCTAAAAGGCCTACCGGCATTGCCTTTTAAAGGTATTGTAGTAGCGCTGCCTGCTAACCGCAGGATATGGCATAGGTATAAGCAGCCTGATTGAATTAAGAGAAACCAGGCCGGTTAAACAGGTTTGTTAGCAGGCGGTCAAATAACTTCATTTCATACAATTGGTTAAAAGGCCCCGCTAATTAGATGGGGATAAAATAATCCGATTGCTAAACTGTAATTTTGCTATTCTAAAAATAAGAACATGAATATTGCCGCATACATTGATCACACCGTATTAAAACCCACTACCCTGGTTGCAGACATTGAAAAACTCTGCTCCGAAGCAATTCATTACCAGTTTGCGGCGGTATGTGTGCCGCCTTTGTTTGTAAAAAAAGCAACCGCATTGGTGGAAGGCTCAAACGTAAAAGTAGCTACCGTTATTGGGTTCCCTTTCGGATATTCCGCTATAGAGGCTAAAGTCGCAGAATTGGTATTGGCCATTGTAGATGGAGCGGATGAGTTGGATGTGGTAATTAATATAAGCGCCATTAAGAATAATGACTGGCAATTTTTAGCCAACGAGATCAATGCCATTTTACCAATCGTAAAAAGCAAACAGAAGGCAATTAAAATAATTATCGAATCGGGTATTCTTACAGACGAAGAAATCATCAAATGTTGTGACCTGTATGGTGCGGCCGGTGTAGATTTCATGAAAACCTCTACCGGGTATGCTGAAAAAGGCGCTACGGTTGAAGCGGTACAACTGATGCGCCGCCACCTGGCAGATAATATCCACATCAAAGCAAGCGGTGGTATAAAAACCTATACTTTTGCCAAACAATTGATTGATGCCGGCGCCGACAGACTAGGTTGCAGCAGTAGTATCACCATTGTACAGGAAGCTGGCCAGTTAAACTAAAATGGAACAGTTTTTGCCCTCAAATTGACATGAAAAAATTTACTTTGATTGCTTTTCTTTTTGCATCAGCAACCGCCATAAATGCCCAAATGATTGCCGCTAAGGATTCTATTGTTTACCTTGGAAAGGTTACCGTATTTAAAGATAGCCGTTTAGATATTTTAGCTAAAAAGGAGGCTGAATTTAATGAAGCGCTGGCGCTGGGCCCCAAGTCTGCAAAAGGGTACCGTTTGATGGTGTTAAGCACGAACGACCGGGCACAGGCCATGAACCTCAGGGCCAGGTTACTGCAGAGATTCCCGGAGCAAAAAGTATATATGAGTTTTCAGCCTCCATACATAAAATTAAAGTTTGGCAATTTTTTAGAAAAATCAGAAGCTGACCAATATAAAAAAGAGATCACTGGTACTAAATTAGTTACTACCAATATTTACCTCGTTCCCGAAATCATTGAAATAAAACCTGACAAGAATAGGGATAAGGAGATTTTATAAATTATTTTTGCCGCGGGATGGTCAAACGAAATCTCCTGGTGAGTCACCCTTTGGGGGTGACTCACCAGGAGATTTCAAGCTTAATCAGAAGTCTATCTTTAAAAATTACCCACCGTGATCGAATCATTAGAACAGCAAATAAAAGCCCTTGCCAAAAAATATTCCGCCGAATTTATTGGTGTCCGCCGCCACCTGCATGCGCATCC
>JANPIJ010000336.1:0-37823 GCA_031424955.1 Ferruginibacter sp.
TTATCTATATTCATTTTGCTAATTTATATAGCAAATATACTAAATTAATTAGCTTGCACCTAATTACGGATAGTCATTCATCTTTTTTAATAACATTTTTCAATATCGCCTTCACTTTTATTTACCAGCATCTTCACCTGATTAAATATTACCCAATTTCTTTTTTTTTACTAAAAAATTGAATTGATTGTTACACTGTCTATAATCTGCCATTATAAAAAAATCGCGAAATGCAACGCTTTGGTATTAATTTTTCAAACTAACCGGATATTCTTTAAAAAAATATTGGCAAATATAATTTTTACCCCTAATTTCGTTTTCCAATTATGACATCAATAACAAATTTCACCCGATTTTATTTTAGCTACTATTTTATAAATGGTGCGGGAGTCTTTTGTTAAAAACTGAAACTGACAATAACAGATTAACATACAAAAAGAATCCCGGCTAAATGGTCGGGATTTTTTTTTAGAAAAATACCAGATAAGTTTTATCAAAAAGGGACATAACAGAAAAATGATGAATAATACAGCAGTCAAACAATTAGGTGAGGCAGATCTTAAACCAGCAAAGGATTCTCATGTAGCAGATCCCGTTTGTAAAGTTTCCATACAGGGCTTCGAAGGAAGTTTTCACCAGGAAGCTGCCCGGCTTTTTTTTGGTAAAAATGTGCAAGTGATTTGTTGTGCTACCTTTCGGGAAGTAGTAAAGATTGCTGCTAATAAAAAAGAAAGTGATGGCGGTGTGATGGCTATTGAGAACTCTATTGCTGGTAGCATTTTGCCCAATTATAATTTACTTCAAAAAAGTAACCTTAGGATAATTGGTGAAGTGTACCTGCAGATAAAGCAAAATTTAATGGTTTACCCTGGAGTTAAGCTGGAAGATATCCGTGAGGTTCATTCACATCCTATGGCTATTCAACAATGTTTTGGATTTTTAGATAAATACAACTGGAAACTGGTTGAATCTGAGGATACCGCTTTAAGTGCTAAAAATATCCATCAGCATCGCAGTAAACATATCGCTGCAATAGCCAGCAAACTTGCGTCCGAGATTTATGAACTGGATATGATTGCTCCAAATATTCATACCCTTAAAAATAATTATACCCGGTTTTTAATCTTGCAAAGAGATGACAAGCCGGTTGATGTAATCGATGCAGACAAAGCCTCTATAAATTTTCACACTGATCATTCAAAAGGGAGCCTGGCAAAAGTGCTAACAAAAATTGCCGAAGCTGGGATTAATTTGAGCAAATTGCAATCATTTCCTATACCGGGTAGCGACTGGAGATATTCCTTTCATGCTGATGTAGAATTTGATAACAAAGAACAGTTTTATAACATGATAACATCCATCGAAAAAATAACAGAAGTATTGAAGATTTACGGCGTGTATAAAAAGGGTAAGTAAGCGTGGATATAGAATAAATTGTAGTCTGCATATTATTTAAAGCGATTTTAAAGTGTAACAAATGAATATGGAAAAAGAATTGAAAGAAATAACTCCTTCAGGCACCGTATCTACAGATGGTCCTGCATTAGAACTAGAAACAGCAAGGCGGCTTGAAGGCATTGGGGAGTATTATTTTTCTCAAAAGCTTCGGGAAATTGATGAGATGAATAAAGCTGGTAAGCAGGTGATCAGCCTGGGAATTGGTAGTCCTGATCTGCCACCTCATCCGGAAGTAATAAAAACGTTGTATGAGGAATCAATGAAGCCCAATCAACATGCTTACCAAAGTTACAAAGGAAGCCCGGTGTTGAGAAATGCGATTTCGAAATGGTATGGGAAATGGTATGGGGTAGCCTTAAATGCGGACACAGAAATACTGCCTTTGATTGGTAGTAAAGAAGGCATTATGCATATTTGTATGACCTATGTTAATGAGGGTGATATAGTGCTGATACCAAATCCCGGTTATCCAACATACCGGAGTGCTGCATCAATCGCCGGAGGTAAAGTGTTAGAATACAAGCTTCTAAAAGAAAACAACTGGTTCCCCGATTTTGCAGAAATAGAAAAAATGGATTTGCAAAAAGTGAAGTTGATGTTTGTAAATTATCCACAAATGCCAACAGGGCAATTGCCAACCAGGGAATTATTCGGGCAACTGGTTGCCTTTGCAAAAAAGCATGATATCTTGTTGGTGCATGATAATCCTTACAGTTTTATTTTAAATGATCATCCTTTGAGTTTGCTCAGCATAGCAGGAGCAAAGGAAGTGGCCGTTGAATTAAATTCGCTGAGTAAATCGCACAATATGGCTGGGTGGCGGATAGGCATGTTGGCAGGAAACCAGCAACGAATAAACGAAGTATTGCGCTTTAAAAGTAATATGGATAGTGGTATGTTTTTGCCGCTTCAGATAGCCGCGTCAAAGGCGTTGGAATTAGGCCAGGAATGGCATGATGAGGTTAACAAGGTATATAAAATACGGAGGGAAAAGGTATTCGCATTGTTACATTTACTGAATTGTGAATTTGATACCGAACAAGCCGGAATGTTTGTATGGGCATCTATTCCATCCAAATATAAAGACGGGTACGAATTAAGCGATTGGGTACTACATCAATCAAATGTATTTATCACACCTGGCGGGATTTTCGGCAGTGCTGGTAACAATTATGTAAGAGTAAGCTTATGTTGTACAGAAGAGAAAATTGAGGAAGCTATTCAGAGAATTAAAGCCATCAGTTAAGAATTGGGATGTTAAATATTTAAAGGAGAACGATCATTTAAAGAATTGAACGAATGCAGGAATCAGGAATATTAAAACAAGGATTAAATTCTAAACCAGCAGTAACATTTCCAGCTTTCCCAAAAATCGTTGGGCTGGAAAATGCTGTAATTACCATTGTTGGAGTAGGGTTGATAAGCGGTTCTTTCGCTATTGCAATGAAGGAAAAAGGATTTGCTAAAAAGGTAATTGGTGTTAGCAGAACTGAAGCCAGTTTAATAAAGGCGAAAGCCTTAGGTATTATTGATGAGGCGCTGTCGCTTGAAGAAGCGGTAGCACAAAGTGATTTTATTTATGTAGCTATTCCTGTAGATGCAACACTACGGGTGATGGATAAAATAATGAACCTGGTTACGGAAAAGCAAATCGTAGTGGATGCTGGTTCTACTAAATTCGTTTTATGTGAAGCATTGGCCGAACATACCATGCGTAAACGGTTTGTGGCAACGCATCCTATGTGGGGTACGGAATACAGTGGCCCGGAAGCTGCGGTGAGAGGAGCCTTTGAAGGAAGGGCATGTGTTATTTGTGAAAAGGAGAAGAGTGATGTTGCAGCAGTGGAAATAGTTGAAAGTATTTTTCGCTCATTGGGTATGCATATTATTTATATGGATGCACATAGCCACGATATACATGCAGCCTATATCAGTCATATATCACACATTACTTCATTTGCACTTGCAAATACCGTATTGGAAAAAGAAAAAGAAGAGGATACTATTTTTGAATTGGCAGGTGGTGGTTTTGAAAGTACCGTGAGGCTGGCTAAAAGTAACCCGGCTATGTGGGCCCCCATTTTTATGCAAAACAGGGAAAATGTATTGGATGTATTGAATGAACATATATCCCAGTTAAGAAAATTTAAGGCAAGCCTGGAAAAGGAAAATTTACCCTACCTGATTGAACTAATGGAGAATGCAAATAAGATAAGAAGGATCTTAAAATAGGTTGGAATAGTCAATGTTCAATCGTAAATGATTGATGGTAGAAGCGATTTTATTACTTATTTGTTTTTGTTTAATCACGAAATTAAAAATAAAAGTTTTATGACTTTTAGGGAAGCACAGATTACCGATATAAAGCAGATACAAATTGTTAGAAACCTGGTTAAAGAAAATGTATTGTCTAATCCGGATTTGGTTACTGATACCGATTGCGAAGAATTCTTATCAGTTCGTGGAAAAGGATGGGTTTGCGAAGCGGATGATTTTGTTGTAGGCTTTTCAATAGTTGATTTAAAAGATAGTAATATTTGGGCATTATTTGTTCACCCAGGTTATGAATCAAGGGGAATTGGAAAAATGCTGCATAAACTGATGATCGATTGGTATTTTAGTCAAACAGAGAAAACGGTATGGTTAGGTACTGCACCCAGAACAAGGGCAGAAAAATTTTATAACTATAATGGATGGAGGCAGGTTGGAAAGCATGGGGAAAAGGAAATTAAATTTGAGATGAGTTACGAAAAGTATTTAGATAATTTGAAGCACAAGACTTTATAATTTGTTCAAATAAATAAGGAGATAAACGCTGGAATAAAAATTCACAATATGGGATTTCTCTTCTATGTTGTATTGAACAATAGGAGAATATAAAAAAGTAGCTGATTTTGGTAACATAAAAACTAATTTTACAATGCAAACACAAACAACAACAATGAAAGAGTTAATACAGGAAAAATGGAACAAACGGCCGTTAATTATCAGCGGGCCATGTAGTGCCGAAACGGAAGAGCAGGTAATTGAAACAGCAACACGGCTTGCTAAAACCGGTAAGGTGGATATCCTGCGTGCCGGGATATGGAAGCCACGTACCAAGCCGGGCATGTTTGAAGGCATTGGTGCTAAAGGGTTGTCATGGTTGGCCCAGGCAAAAAAAATCACCGGTTTACCAACTACAGTAGAGGTTGCAACAGGCAAGCACGTGGAAGATTCATTGCATTTTGAAGTAGATATGCTATGGGTAGGTGCAAGGACGACTGTTAATCCATTTAGTGTGCAGGAAGTAGCGGATGCATTGAGAGGAGTGGATGTTCCGGTACTGATCAAAAACCCTATTAATCCCGATCTTGAACTTTGGACCGGCGCAATAGAGCGGATTCAGAAAGCGGGTATTAAACAAGTGGGTATGATTCACCGTGGATTTTCCAATTATGGTAACACCGAGTTTCGTAATGCACCTATGTGGCATTTACCAATTGAAATGAAACGGAGGTTCCCCGAAATGATTTTAATTTGTGATCCCTCCCATATATGTGGCAACAGGGCAATGTTACAATCAGTAGCACAAAAGAGTATTGATCTTGATTTTGATGGCGTAATGATTGAAAGCCATATTGATCCGGATAATGCCTGGAGCGATGCAAAGCAACAAATAACACCTGAGCGGTTGGCTGAAATGCTGGATGCATTAATCTGGCGTTCTGAAAATACCGATAAACAGGAATTTATTACAGCATTGGCTACACTAAGAGAACAAATCAATCATGTGGATGATGAATTATTATTGCTCATTGGTCAACGAATGAAAATTGCAGATAAAATCGGAGAATATAAAAGAGCTAATAACATCACCATTTTGCAAACAAACCGCTGGAATGATATTTTGCAAAAAGCATTTAAGAAAGGGGAAGCTTTAGGCTTAAGCCAGGAGTTTATTACCAAGTATTTTGATGCAGTGCATTTGGAAAGCATCAACCACCAGAATAAGGTGATGAATAGTTAGGCCCTTTGCTGGGGAATGAATATCGCCCTGCATAATTTTTTTTTGAATAATTTTTATCTATCAATAAGTGGGAATAAAAAAAGTTGAACATCAGTTTTCCGAAAAATCAGTTACTTATTATTTTGATGCAGACTTCTCTTATCTGGAGCAGATTGTTTCTAAAGAAAATACAATTCTCATAACAGATGCAAATGTTTTCAAAAATCAGCCGGAAAAATTTGCCGGTTGGAAGACAATTGTAATAAAACCTGGGGAAGAATTTAAGCAGCAGGCGGCGGTTGATTATATTTTTGAACAATTGATAACTTATGAAGCTGATCGTAAAACTTTTATAGTAGGGATAGGCGGAGGCGTAGTTACTGATATTACGGGCTATGCTGCAAGCGTATACATGCGGGGGCTAAAGTTTGGCTTTGTTCCTACTACCATTTTAGCAATGGTGGATGCATCTATTGGCGGAAAGAACGGAGTGGATGTAGGCATCTATAAAAATTTAGTAGGGCTAATAAAGCAGCCTGAATTTTTGTTGTTTGATTACACTCTTTTAAAAACCCTTCCACATGCTCATTGGGTAAATGGTTTTGCCGAAATAATAAAACACGCCTGTATAAAGGATGCGGATTTATTTGCAATGCTGGAGAACGAAACCTTAGAAAATTTCCAGTCTGATAAAAACAAACTGGGGGCATTGATAGAGAAAAATGTGCAGATAAAAACTACCGTGGTATTAAAGGATGAATTTGAAAACGGTGACAGAAGGCTGCTCAATTTTGGCCATACCCTGGGGCATGCCATTGAGAATATCCATGAGTTACTTCATGGGCATGCAATCAGTATTGGCGTGGTAGCGGCTTGTGTTATTTCAGAATCCATCAATCATTTTCATACCAATGAAAAGGAAAGGGTAATCAGCCTCATCGAAAAATATCATCTTCCCGCACATCTGAAATTTGACTATGAAAAAATTTGGGAGATAATGAAGATGGATAAAAAAAGAGCGGGTAATGAAATGAATTTTGTGTTACTCAATAAAATTGGTGAAGCGGTTATCCGGCCAATTCCAATTAATCAATTGAAAGAATTAATCAATCAAAGTTTGTAAGGTGATCGTAACAATAAGCCCTGGTAAAATATCGGGAACCATCAATGCACCCGCTTCCAAAAGCTCCATGCAACGAGCCTGTGCCGCTGCGCTGTTGCAGGAAGGAGTAACAAATATTATGAACCCCGGTAACAGCAATGATGACCTTGCGGCTATTGGTGTAATAAAAAATTTAGGTGCTGCAGTAAAACTATTTGGCGATGATCAGCTGACTGTTGAAAGCAGCGGTGTAAAGCCTGTTTCCGATGAAATGAATTGTGGAGAAAGCGGTTTAGGGATCAGGATGTTTGCTCCAATTGCAGCACTAAGCAGTGAAGAAATAATAATCAGCGGGAGCGGAAGTTTGTTAACAAGACCGATGGATTTTTTCGATGATATATTCCCTCAACTGGGAATTGAAATAGTGTCGAACAATGGTAAACTACCAATAAAAATAAAAGGGCCTTTACAACCCGCGGATATTACAATTGACGGATCTTTGAGTTCGCAATTTTTAACAGGATTGCTGATGGCTTACGGTAAGGCTACAACGAAACCAGTTACCATTACAGTTATCAATTTAAAAAGCAAACCCTATATCGATCTTACTTTGCAGGTGATGAAGCATTTTGGTTATAATGTTATCAACAATGATTATGCTTCTTTTGTAATTCATCCCGCAACAAAGCCAATCAATCAGCCTGTCGTCTATACCGTTGAAGGTGATTGGAGTGGGGCTGCTTTTCTGTTGGTTGCCGGGGCCATTGCCGGGGAAATTACAGTAAAGGGATTAGACGTTTTTTCAACACAGGCAGACAAGAAAATTTTGGAAGCATTAAGAGATTGTGGTTGCAGGCTTTCTATCGAAGAAAATAAAATTGAATGTTCTTATCCCCCTTTAGGGGTTAGGGGTTTTCATTTTGATGCCACCGATTGCCCGGATCTCTTTCCCCCTTTGGTAGCGTTGGCGGCTTATTGCGACGGCACAACGGTTATAGAAGGGGTTAGTCGTTTGGCTCATAAAGAAAGTAACCGTGGCCTTACCCTGCAGCAGGAATTTGGTAAAATGGGTATTGAAATAATCTTGCAGGATGACCTGATGCTGGTCAAAGGCGGTAATGGCGTAAACGGAGCAAGTGTTCATTCCAATCATGATCACCGTATTGCGATGGCTTGTGCAGTAGCTGCATTAAAAGCAAACCGAGATACAGGAATAACAGAGGCAGAAGCCATTAATAAATCCTATCCTGATTTTTATGATCATCTGAAAAAATTAGGAGCGATCATTGAAGCAGAGCAGAACCAGCCTGTAAGAACTTAAAAATAACTACAAATCATTTAAAACCAAAAGCCCCTTTAGGGGATGGGAGTATATATTATGAATAGTTTTGGTCGTATTTTCCGTGTAAGTATTTTCGGTGAATCTCATGGCGAATGTGTGGGAATTAATATCGATGGGTGCCCTGCGGGCCTGCCATTGAACACTGATGATTTTACAACTGATATTGATAGGCGAAAAGCTGGAGCTAAAGGAACTACTCCACGCAAAGAAGCCGATCTCCCAAAGATAATGAATGGTGTATTTAATGGCAGTACAACAGGAGCGCCCATTACAATACTCTTTGATAATACCAATACCCGTAGCGGGGATTACGAAAAGCAGCGGGCGGTACCAAGGCCAGGGCATGCCGATTTTGTTGCCACCAAAAAATATGGCGGCTTTGAAGATTACCGAGGGGGCGGGCATTTCAGTGGAAGACTAACCGTGTGCCTGGTAGCAGCGGGAGTAATTGCAAAAAAATTATTGAATAATATAAAGGTAGAAGCAACGATACTTGAAATTGGTGGCGAAGCCGATATAGAAAAAGGACTACAAAAGGCAATTGATGCAAAAGATACGATTGGTGGAATTGTTGAATGCAAAGTGAATGGCTTGCCAATCGGTTTGGGTGAACCGTTTTTCGATTCGGCGGAATCAGTTATCAGCCATGCCGTATTTGCAATTCCGGCAGTACGCGGAATTGAATTTGGTACCGGCTTTGCCGCCGCCCGGATGTATGGCAGTGAACACAACGATTCGATAGAAAATATGGACGGAAAAACCACTACCAATCATGCAGGTGGCGTTGTCGGTGGTATTACCAACAGCAACGAACTGGTTTTTCGCATCGCAATAAAACCTACCTCGTCTACCCCTAAAGTGCAGCAAACCATCAATGTAGAAACAGGAAATATTGAAGATTTTTCCGTTAAGGGAAGACATGACCTTTGTATTGCATTAAGAGTCCCTGTTGTACTGGAAGCAGTAACTGCTTTTGTACTGGCCGACCTGCTGATGTTAGAACAAAAAATCTCCCGTACCATTCATTAATTATAGAAAATATGCACAGCTATATTGTAAACGCCTCAATACAAATTATTCCAATCGTTCAGGATAAGCATCCTTATGAATGGGTAGACGAAGCAATTGCCATCATACAACAATCATCTGTAAAATATGAAGTAGGTGCTTTCGCAACTGTGTTGGAAGGAAGCTATGCAGAAGTGATGAAGGTGATCAATGATATAAATGAATACCTGCTCCAAAAAGGTTGTGCCGAATGGATATCGAATATTCAAATACAGATCAGAAGCAACAGCGACATCACAGGTGAAGAAAAGACTGCAAAATTTGTTAGGTAGCCAATTGGTTAAAGTTTATTTCTTTCTCTTCTTAAATTCATTAAACAAATATTCAGTAACTCCTATGCTGCTTCATTGTGTTGGGCTGTATCAGTGATATTATCAAATTCACTTCTCCCTTAAGTGCCTCTTTTTTGATTTCAGATCGATAATCGCCAGATCAACGGTAATACCACGGTTGTGGCCACTGCATTTTTTGGAATTAGCAGCATACCTGTCGTCTTCTACTAACTACCACATTTTTTCTGATATGAAACAAGTCTATAAGCTCAAAATTTTTTAAACCTCATCCACGATTCTTCAATTCCCTTAGTGCTACAGCCAATGCCATCTACGCAGTCTTTCGCAGGTAGTCTGTATGCAATGAAGGATATTATTTCAATTTAGCGAAATTGGTTTTTGCTGGCATACACCAGATCAAATACAGGGCCTGTTTGCAGGCAAGCTTATTGATCATAAGCAATCCTTATTTTTTAGAGCCGCCTCCCGTGCATTGGTATTATAGGAACATATTGAAAAAAATAACAGTAACACTCGTTTTATATAGCAGCGATTTATTACCTTGTTCATTGGTTTAAGCATACTTATGAAACATTTCAAATTACAATTGTATTTATTAATCTTCTTTACTGCTGTCAATTGTTACATCTATCTTAACCGTAATGATTATGTTTTTGAAAAACAATCTTCCTATCTTGATCTATATGCAAAAAAAATGCAGCCATCTGTTAACCGCCTGGAAAAAGTGAATGACAGTACATTGCTGATAAAATTGAATTGCCCTCCTCGTGGGCCGCTAAACTGGTTTGTAAAAACAGGCGGTACAGAAGCGAATAAATTGTTTCAAGCTGAGCCAACTGTTAAATTGAAACAAGGAGTTTACACCTACACTATTTTTTCTGACAGTTTGCCGGATACCTTATCTATAAAGGCCGAGTATTTCCCCAATAACTATTTTAATAAAGCAGGTAATAAACAGCCAGGTGGAATCGTAATTTACAATTCGGCCCCGCTTTATCCGGATTGTATTGACAATGATGAAAAATGGAATAAAAACAAAATAGCAATCAGCAGGGATGATGAAGCAGTTTTAAGAACTATTTTGAAGGATTCCATTAAAATCAAACAAGGTGATAATACCATTGAGAATATTAATAAGGTAGGAAAATATCTATGTAATAAAATTGGCAGGTCAAGAGGGCTGCCTACTGATAGTGTAATTGCGCTACCTGTATTTCAGCAATATAAAGCTGCGTTGGCAGGAAAGCGCATTTGGTGTGGTATATACGCCCAGATTTTTGACTTATTTGCAAGCGCCGCCAAAATTAAGAGCCGGTATATTGAAATCAGGCGTTCTTATGGGGAGGTTTCAAGTGGCATTCATGTTTTCAATGAATACTTTATTCCGGAACAAAAGACATGGGCTGCTATCGACATCATGTTTAATAATTTAGCCTATACGGATGGCGCAGGCAGATATTTAAATGGGGTTGAAGTTAAGAATACCGATCGTGCAAATTCCTCCGTTTCAGTGTTGCAGGGATCTGTCACCGATACTTTAATTGCGCTACCTTTTAACCGGTTGGAACCCGCTTTTTTTGATTTTTATACCCACGATAAAAATCTGTATTTTTATTATGTTAGTGATTCCAGCCAGGTATATTCATTTAAAGGAAAATTAAAACGGTATTTTAAGGAAGAAAGCTGGTATGAAATTTATTCTGACAATAGCATAATAAATAACCGTCCTTTTTATATAAAACAGCTATTTGTTTTTATTGAAATACTATTGTTTTTGATTCTTTTCTTAAGCATGATTATAGAATTAATTTACAGGAAAATAACACCATCAGTATTTAAAACTAATTGATATTTTAGCATCCGTTATGAACAAAAAAAATAAGCGACTTCTCATTTTTCTTTTGCTGCCATGGTCTGTTTTTATTTATTCCTGCAATGATTCTGCAAAGCCGGCTCAAACTAAAATAGTAGCAGATCCGGCTAAGATGGACCAGGAAACAGGTGAAAGCATACAGGAGGCATTGGAATTTGCTTTGCAGCACAATGGTTTAATTGATGATAGCATTCGGCTAAAATTAGCTTCCGTTGTAAATGACTTTTACGATAATAATGAATATGCAAATGTTTGGAGCCAAAAAGAACGCTGGTCTCCATTAACCGATACGATACTGAAGTTTATAGAACATGGCGAATTGTATGGTTTGTTTCCGAAGGATTATCATTTTAAAAATTTACGATTATTAAAAGCCACCCTTGACGGCGATTCGATAAATCGAATGAATGCAACGCTTTGGGCAAAAGCAGATATGATGCTTACTGATGCATTTATGCATTTAATAAGGGATTTAAAAGTTGGCAGGCTGAATGCGGACAGTATTTTATTTAATAAAAGGGATACCGGGGCTACAAAGGATTTCTATACTGCTGCATTAAAAATATTGCTGGAGCATAAAAATTTTAGTGAACTGGTAAATAAAATGGAACCAAAACAATTTGGATACAGTGAACTGAAGAAGCGGATACCACGGTTTTTGGATAGTATGGACAAAAGGGAATATACTTATGTACCGTACCCTTTTAAACCAAACGATGAGAAGGATTCTGTTTTTTTTGTAAGAAAGGTTCAGAAACGATTAAAGGAAAGCGGTTGTATGGATGAGGATATTAAAATGCCGGATTCCATCCAATTAACTGCAGCAGTAAAAAAATATCAAAAAAAGAAGGGCATCAAACAGGATGGGAAGGTATCTGCTGCTTTAATTCGTAATATGAATCTTACCGACGTGGAACGGTTTAAGCGCATTGCCATTACACTTGACCGGTATAAACAATTGCCGTCTGTAATGCCGGAAAAATATATCCTCGTTAATTTACCTGCCTATTACCTGAATGTGTGGGATCACGATACGGTTGTACTGGTTTCAAAAGTAATATGCGGTAAACCAGATACCCGGACGCCGCTATTAAACAGTGTGATTTCTGATATGGTAATTTACCCCACCTGGACGGTACCCAATAGTATCATTTCCAAACAATACCTGCCTAAACTAAAAACCAATCCTAATTACTTATCAAAAATTGGCCTGCGCCTGGTAGATGCAAAGGGCGAAACGGTGGACCCTGCAGGTATTAACTGGAGCAAATACAAAAAAAATATTCCTTTTAAAGTAATGCAGGCAAGTGGCGATGATAATGCATTGGGTATATTGAAGTTTAATTTCAATAATCCTTACAGCGTTTACCTGCATGATACCAATCAACGCTACCTGTTTAAAAATGCATCAAGGGCGTTAAGCCACGGTTGCGTTAGAGTGCAGCAGTGGGAGGAACTCGCTTTTTTTATTGCCCGGAATGATAGTTTAAATCTTAAGCCAGGCGATTCACTGCGGTATAATACGGACTCAATAAAAATCTGGCTTGCAAAAAAGGAAAAAAAGAGAATTGCAGTGAAAAGTGGCATACCATTATTTATTGCCTACTTTAGCTGCGAAGGAAAGGGAGAAAAAATCAGGTTTTATGATGATATATACGGAGAAGACAAATTAATGAGAGAGAAGTATTTTTCGTTTAAATAAACTTATATATAATTGCTTTGCATGAAAAAAAATCCTGTTAATCCAAAATATTGGGTGAATCCTGGTTATTTTATTTTGGTCATTTTCTCTTTGTTTCTTTTTACTCCTTCCTTCGGTCAAAAAAAAATATCATCAAAATCGAAAAATGGGAAAACGGTTAACAAAAGGGTTATTTATGGGTTGGCCAGTTTTTATCACGATAAATTTAATGGCCGTCGAACAGCAAGTGGTGAAATTTTTAGTCAAAGCAAGTTTACCTGTGCTTGCAATATGCTCCCTTTTGGAACATGGATAAAAGTAACCAATGTAAAAAATGGGAAATCTGTCGTGGTTAAGGTAAATGACAGGCTACATCCAAAAATGCGGCGTATTGCTGATCTTTCAAAAGTAGCCGCAAGAAAAATAGGCTCTACCGCATCAGGGTTGGTAAGAGTAAAGGTGGAAGTGATCGGCAGGAAAAAACCAGCATAAGAATAAAAATTGCAGCACAATCAATTAAATTATTGTCTGTACGATGCAACGCACTTACAATTAATATATGTTGCAATTAATTTTAAGATTTGATTTGAAGCAACTACTTTTGTTTAATACAAGAAAACTAACATAAAATGAAGAAAATCATCCTGTCTTTTCTGGCTTTTGGCTTACTAATGAATGCTTATGCTCAAAATGATTACAAGAAACTTCCTTCACTGGGTGTTCATTTCTTATTCAATGATTTTAAAACTGCATCAGAACTAAGAAATAGTGGATTGGCTTCAGTTATAAGAAATAAAAACTGGTCGAAAACCAGTCGTATGACGCCCGGTATAGCAATCAGCTATATGGAGGGTTTAAGTAACAACCTTGATTTTGTGGCTACAGCATCCGGCTCTTTTGTAGATTACCCGATACCCGACAAGCCAGCTTTTGGCTTCACCCGTTTTTTAGTGGATGTGACCGCTATGGGAAACCTTAAATTAATTTCGGATAAATATTGGGTATCACCCTATCTTTCTTTAGGCGCAGGCGTATCAAAAGTGGGTGGATATTATGGTGCGTTTATCCCAACAGGGGTAGGGTTACAGTTTAACCTTTTCGATGAAGCTTATATCATGGTCAATTCTCAATATCGGATACCTGTTACCGAAAATGTGGCCTATCATTTATACCATAGTATAGGACTTGCCGGAAATATTAAAAAACGTACAGTGGTGGAATTAGCGCAACTGCCTCCTCCGGTAGAAGCTCCTAAGGATAGAGATAATGATGGTATAATAGATGGAAATGATAAATGTCCTGACGTAGCTGGTGTTGCTTCTTTACAGGGATGCCCTGATAAGGATGGCGATGGTATTGCAGATGGCGATGATAAATGTCCTGATGTAGCAGGCTTAGCCAAATATACTGGTTGCCCGATACCTGATACCGATAAGGATGGTATCAATGATGAAATGGATAAATGTGTAGATGTACCCGGCGTAGCCCGTTACCAGGGATGCCCGGTACCTGATACCGATAAGGATGGTGTAAACGATGAAGAGGATAAATGTCCCAATGAAGCTGGTCCGGTAACTAACTATGGATGCCCTGTAATTGAAACTGTAATCGTTGAAAAAGTAAACAAAGCTGCGCAGAATATTTTCTTTGCTACCGGAAGTGCAAAGTTATTGGCCAAATCAAATGTGTCATTGAATAATGTGGCAGCCATTTTAAATGAAAATCCTTCCTACAAAGTGGATATTGACGGGCATACCGATATTACAGGCACTCCGGCAAAAAACCAGGTTTTATCTGAGGCAAGAGCCAATTCAGTGAAGGCCTACCTGGAAAGTAAAGGCGTTGCTGAAAACCGGCTTGTTGCTACCGGATATGGTATTGATAAACCGATAGCTGATAACAAAACAGCGGCAGGCCGTTCAAAAAACAGAAGGGTGGAAATGAGACTTAGAAATTATTAAACACAAGTGATTGAATAGGTAGCCCCCTGCATACAGGGGGCTTTTTCATGACCAGCGATGAATCTCATTTTTTGGGCCTTACCTGGCCGTGGCGTTGGACTGATTCAATAGGTGAGGTCAATTTAGCAATATGCCACTCCAAATCAAACTGCAGTTAATTCAATATATTTCTTATTTCGAAAGGCAACCAACAGCCTGCGCTGATATCCACCTTCATTATTTGCTATTTTTGCGGTCCTGAAATTGTTCAGTGAATTTCATCCTGGTAAGGGCAATCAATAATATGGCAAAAATAGGAATCAATGTAGCAACGGGTAGTTTACAAAAAGAAGAGATCATTGTAGGAATTGATTTGGGTACCACCAATAGCCTCGTATCCTTTATTCATCCTGATACAAGAAAGCCGGTTGCACTAAAGGAACATAATAGTAGTTCTCTTGTTCCTTCGGTAGTATATTTTGATGAGTACGGAAATATTACAGTAGGTGAAGAGGCAAGAAAAAAATTAATAACCGCCCCTCAAAATACCATCTTTTCAGCAAAGCGACTGATAGGGAAATCATTTAATGATATAAAAGATAACGCTTCATTTTTTAGCTACAAAGTAATAGATGACAATAAGGAAGGTCTTGTAAAAGTGCAGGTGGGTAATAAATTTTATTCACCGGTAGATCTTTCTGCTTATATCTTGAAAGAATTAAAACAGCGGGCGGAACATATTTTAAAAACACCGGTGAATAAAGCGGTAATAACTGTGCCTGCATATTTTAATGATGCACAACGTCAGGCAACCCGCGACGCAGGTAAACTGGCAGGGCTTGATGTGCTGCGCATCGTAAATGAACCTACAGCGGCCAGCCTAGCTTATGGGCTTGGTCTTAACAAGGCAGAAGAAAAGACCATTGCAGTATATGACCTTGGCGGAGGCACATTTGATATTTCCATATTAAAGATCTGCAATGGGATTTTTGAAGTACTATCTACCAATGGTAATACTTATTTAGGGGGAGATGACATGGATAATGCTATTGTAAAATTCTGGTTGCAACAATCAGGCATAACCGAAGATGACCTGAGGGTTAACAGGGAATTTGCACAGGCTATCCGTTTGAAAGCGGAGCAGGCTAAAATTTATCTATCCGTTCATGATAATTTTGAGGATGAGTTGAATGGAGATCAATTAGTCATTTCAAGGGCGACATTCAACGCATTAATTCAGCCAATGGTAGATAAAACGATTGCATCCTGCAAAGCCGCTTTAAAAGATGCAACCTTGAAAAGAAAGGATATTGATGTGGTGGTAATGGTAGGAGGATCTACCAGGGTACCGTTGGTAAAAGAAAGTATCAGTCACTTTTTTGGCCAACCGGTAAATGATTCCGTTAATCCTGACGAAGTGGTTGCACTGGGTGCGGCTATCCAGGCAGATATCTTGGCGGGAAACAACAAAGGGTTTTTACTGCTGGATATTACGCCACTTTCATTGGGTATAGAAACAATGGGAGGCCTGATGGATGTACTAATTCCGCGTAACTCCAAAATCCCCAACGCTGTAGCCAGGCAATATACTACGCATAAAGATGGGCAGGGTGGAATGAAAATATCAGTTTACCAGGGTGAGAGAGATATGGTAAGCGACAACCGGAAACTAGCTGAATTTAATTTAACCGGAATACCCGGAATGCCAGCAGGGTTGCCAAAAGTAGAAGTAAGTTTTATGCTGAATGCAGACGGTATTTTGGTAGTAAAGGCAAAGGAATTGCGTAGCGGGGTTGAGCAAAATATTCAAGTAAAATCGCAATTGGATTTAACGGATGAAGCGCTGGAGAAAATGTTGCTGGACTCCATCACCCATGCAAAGGAAGATATAGCCACAAGGGCCCTCGTAGAAGCAAGAACAGAAGGTGAGCAATTGTTGGCCACTACGGAAAAGTTTATTCAAAAAAATGCGGTTCATTTAACCAGGGAAGAGATTGTACGATCCGCGGATGCTATTCAGGCGTTGCAGTTATCGCTTACTATGGATGATAAAGACCTGATACATGCAAAGATTGAAGCATTGAATGAAATATCCAGGCCTTATGCAGAACGAATTATGGACCAGGCAATATCCATAGCCATGAAAGGAAAGGCAATTTAAATCAATCGGATACTTTTTTCAAGTATGGGTATATGTACCTTATAGAATCTGCCAGTTGTATTGAATATATCTTTGTGCCGGGTTCATTTAAATGAATATCATCCACAAAATATTCATCGGTTTATACTGCGTCGTTTAAAAGATACACCCACCTGATTCGATGTGGCAATAAAAAATACAGGGTGGTGCAAATGGCAAAGAAAATAACAAACTATAATGAATTAAGAAGCAACCTGGTACAAACTTGAAACTCCATCCTCGCCATTGCGTAAGAGTAAATTGCCTTATTGGACAGATACCAAAATCCCCAAAGTTTTAGAAGTGTAAAAAATCCTGTTGGTTAAATACCGGCCGCATGATAATTGTGAAATACATCTGGTTTTATTATCAACATAATTAATAGCGAACCATATAATACAAACAACACTACACTTAGCAACATCGCCCGTTTTACCGCTATTGGCTCAAAACTAAACGTGACATTGTTTTCTCCACTTTTAATTGTTCCGCCCATGAAATTTATCCCTGCCTGGTCAACGCTGGTTTTATTACTTCCGTTTTGAAAAAACCAATGTGGGTAAAAATTTTGTTGCAATACTATTTTGCCTGGCTTTTCTGCATCTACCCGAAGCACAATTTTATTAGGGTCGAATGATTGAATGGTTATGCTATTTTTAGCATCAGCCTCTTTAATAAAGGCAAACGGGTATTCAGATAAACTACTTTCCGGCTGTTGTACCGCATTTAAAAAGTAGGCGTCCATATTATTTAAATTAATTGGATATGAAACCCATGACCGTGCGCCGATTTGTTTATTATACATGCTCCAGTCACCGATCATTGCTTTTTCTTCGGGTGATATTGTGTCAATTTTATTAATAGGCTGTAAAATGGGGATAGGGATGCCTTTGGGCGATTGATTTAGTATTGACTGCACCTTTGCCACAGATGCCTTGCCTGCACCTGTAAAGGGAATATTTAACAGGCTGGCGATTACAAGGTCTGCAACAACTATTCGTTTTAGTAAATTCAAATTTCCGGTTCGCAAACTCCGTTGAATTAACCGTAATAAAAACAATTGTATCAATCCCTGTATCCATAAAGTATCGTAAAAGCTGACTGCATCTATCAGGGTTTTTAATTTAGCTGGAATGGTTTTTTGAAGAGGGAACTGATTGAAATGATATATCAAGCTTTGATTGCCGGCTAATGTATGGTATAAACCAGTGACAATACAGGCAAACAAAATAATTTCTATACAATAATAAAACAATTGTATGCTGCCTGTAAAGCTATTCTTTTGCCTTATAAATTTATCTAAACCGATGGCTGAAAAAATAATAAAGCACAATAAAGTGAATATCCTGAATTCCCCGTTAAGCCGCACATATCCGATGAAGGGTATAAATTTATAAGCAAATATTTTAAAAATTCCACCTGCTGATAAAAGCGCAAATAACAAACCGGTTATAAGCAAAAACTTTTGCCAGCTATTTTTTTTACTGGTTAATGAAAACAAAAAAAACAAAAATAACAGGAGGCTAAAATAGCTGTTACGCATACTGGGATCAGTGTTGTAAAAGAGGTCATTTTTTACAGTGGCAAATGGAAGCAACGCACTTATCCAGGTTTGGATATTGGCAGGTGCAAGCAAGGCGTCGGCAATGCTTATCTTTTCACCCCTTGAAAAGTGAGGAATAATATCCAGGTAGCCGGTTATCATTCCTGCAGAAAGGAGCAATAAAAGCAGTATTAAAAAAGCATGGGAAAGTAGCACTTGTTTGATCCTGCTTTTTAATGGCATTGAATTGCCTTTTTTAGTTAAAAAAAATACTAAAATGGCAGTAAAAAAATAAAAAGATGCAATGATAATGCCGGGATGTGCAGATGATATCAGCATGTAAAAAAGCAATACGCAAGTTAATATATGCTTTAATGTATACCGGTTAAGCACCAATAAATAACTCCAAAAACACCATGGTAAAAAAGCAGCACCGCTCAGCCAGTTAAAGTGTTGCAAATGCCCTACATTATAGCCGCAACACATAAACGCAAGGCCGGCAATAATCCTTACACTTCTGTCCAGTTGCCATATTCCGGTGAGCTGGTACATACCAATGCCTCCAAACAAAAGATAGCATAAAACTTCTATTGTGAAGCTATATGCATTGTAACCAACTGTAGACGCAATGAGCCAGGTAATAGGGCTCCAATACCCCCCGCTCATATCACCATACTGGGGGAAACCAAAATTAATATAGGGATTCCACAAAGGAAGGTAGCCGGCATGAATACTCTCACTCATAAAAAACTTGGGTGGGAAGTAACCAACAAATGCATCATTTTTTATGAAAAACAAAAAGGAAGAAATTGGTAAAAAGGCCAGCAATAAAACAGCAATAAAAAAGAAAATGGTTTTTGGCGAAAGCTTGTTTGAATTTCCGTAAACTTGCATCGGATAAAAATACATTATTCTTAAAAAATGAGTGAAAGAACTTTTGATGATTTTGATGAATATGCAAGTGATTATCGTTTAATTCATAACAGTAATGTAAAGTTGACAGGGGCTGATAGCTTTTATTTCACAGAGCAAAAGGTTTTGATTTTAAAACAAAATGAGGCAGGTGGAAATTTGCAAATGCTGGATATGGGATGTGGCGATGGTTTAACTGAAATATTTGTTCAAAAACATTTACCGGGATGGCGGGTTGAAGGGATAGATATATCAGAAGAGAGTATCAAAGTAGCAAGAAATAAAAATATTACTACAGCACGGTTTCAGCATTTCAGTGGAACCCGGGTGCCATTTGCCGATAACAGTTTTGATATAGTATTTATTGCCGCGGTATTGCATCATGTTGATTTTTCATTGCATGCAACCATCATAACAGAAATTTACCGGGTTTTAAAACCCGGTGGAAGACTATATCTTTTTGAACACAATCCGCTAAATCCATTTACACAATACCTGGTTAAAACCTGTGATTTTGACAAAGATGCCCGTTTACTTCGTGCTAACTATTGCGTTAAACTTTTGAAAAACGCTTCTTTTGTTGTTGTCAAAATAAAATTCATTCTTTTCTTTCCACGCAAAGGTCTCATATCGAGACTAATTCCGATCGAAAGCATGTTAAGCTGGTTACCGTTAGGAGGGCAATATTATTGCAGATGCAAAAAAGGCTGAAAACTTAATTGTTGGAAGTAAGCGTAATATTTGTTTTATTAATGATATACAACTGCCTGTTTCGGACAGAATCATTTATCCGGCTGATATATTCTCCAATGATGCCAATGCTTAACAATTGGATACCCCCGAGAAATAAAATGCTGACCATCATTGACGCCCATCCCGTAATAGTTTGTCCCCATGCTAACTTTGCAATCAACACGTAAACTATATAAAAAAATGCAAAAAAAGAAACAATAATCCCGCTCATACTGGCGAATTTTAAAGGGAAATTTGAAAAACCCGTGATTCCATCAATAGCGAAATGCAGCATTTTCGGGTAACTGAAACTGGTGTTGCCATTCCTTCTTTCTTCTCTTTTGTATTCAACAAAGGATTCTTTAAACCCGAGCCATGCCAATTGCCCCCTCAGGAATTTATTTTGTTCTTTCATTCGCAGTAATTCGTTGGCGGCCTTTCTTTCCATTATCCGAAAATCCCCGGTATCAATAGGGATATTGATTTTGGTAATGCTATTAAGAACGCGATAAAAGATTTTGGCAGTAGCTTTTTTAAGAAATGTTTCGCCTTTTCGGGAGCTTCTTTTGGCGTACACGATATTGTATCCCTCTTTTAACTTATGATACAATTGTTCAATTATTTCGGGTGGATCCTGCAGGTCTCCATCTATCAACACAATATATCGCCCGCTGCATTTTTCCAATCCTGCAAACAGGGCTATCTGGTGCCCGAAATTCCTGGTAAAGCTGATGTATTTTACGTTTGGATCTTCTGAAGCAAATTTTTCAATTGCAAAAAGAGTATTGTCTTTGCTGCCATCATCCACTAAAATTATTTCATAATAGTTGCATATCCTTTTTAATACAATGCTTAACCTGTTATACAGCTCATGCAAATTTTGCTCTTCATTCAATGTGGGTACTATCACTGAAATTTCCATGCTCATATAGGTTTGTAATTTATTTGAATTTCGATGAATGACGGACTTTACATTAAACAGAAAAAAGAGCTATGTCTTTTTAATGTTTCTTTATTTAAAAAAGTATAATTCAAATTACCGCAATTGTGCAATTCGTGTTACATATTTACCAATCATATCAAACTCAATATTTACATCATCTCCTGGTATTAAATATTTCATATTGGTGTGCTCGTAGGTATACGGGATAATCGCCACCGTAAACTGATCATCTTTTATATTGAAAATGGTAAGGCTTATTCCGTTTAAAGAAATAGAACCTTTCTCAATTACCAGGGCAGCAAACTTAGGATCAAACTGAATGATATATTCCCAACTACCATCTTTTTCTGCAACATCAATGCAGGTAGCAACTGCATCTATATGTCCCTGAACAATATGCCCATCTAATCGCCCATTCATTTGCAGGCACCTTTCCAGGTTAACTACCGAATTTTTTTTCCAGTTATTCAAATTGGTCTTTTTCAGTGTTTCCTCGATAGCCGTAATCCTGTGCCGGCCACCATTAATTTCTTCTACAGTAAGACAAACCCCGCTATGGGACAAGCTTTGATCGATTCTGAGTTCCCCGGAAATGGGCGATTCAATCCAAAATGTTTTATTTGTTCCGGAGGAAATAACGTCAATAATAATTCCTTTTTCTTCTATTATACCTGTAAACATGCTGCAAATTTACTTTTTTTAATACTTGAACTTTGAATTTTAAATATTTCTGCTATCTTTGCGCTTCTAAAAAACTACCAAAGGAGGTATATCAAATGTTAATAATAGATTCAAAAGATTGCGAGAACATAGACAAGGCTTTAAAAAAGTATAAGAAGAAATTCGAAAAAAGCCGTGTATTACTTCAGTTAAGAGAAAGACAGGCTTTTATAAAGCCGTCCATCAGACGCCGTACACAAGTGTTAAAAGCAGTTTATAAGCAGAACATAGCAAGTGGTAAGATAGACGTATAGTCCGTTTGGTCACTATCTTAATATTTTAAACTGATAACCGGTTACGTTGTAACTTTGGTTATCAGTTTTTTTATGCACCCAACTCAACAAGAAACAATAGAGTCTTTTTTAAGTCATCTGACTTTTCAAAAAAGGTATTCTCAGCATACCATTATTTCATACCGTAACGACCTCTCTGCCTTTTTTAATTTTATCGGGAAACAGTTTGACACGACCACATTAAAAGAAATCAAAGCCCTATTTATCAGAAGTTGGCTGGCCGGTTTAAAAGAAGATGGAATGGAATCAAAATCCATTAATCGTAAAATATCCTCGCTGAAATCTTTTTTCAAATACCAGTTAAAACAAGGCGAATTGTTAACCTCCCCGATGGCCACTATCATTTCGCCAAAAATTAAGAAGCGCTTACCTCAATTCATAGCTGAAAAGGACATCAATACATTATTTAAGTATGTGGAATTCCCTGATACCTGGGAGGGGGAAACGCATCGGCTGATATTGGAATTATTTTACAATACCGGCATGCGGCAGGCCGAACTGGTTAATCTGAAAGAGTCACAAATTGATCAGGGCAATTGTAATGTAAAGGTATTAGGAAAGGGAAATAAAGAAAGAATATTGCCTTTAAGTAAGGAATTGATGGAATTGATAGCGAAGTATATCAACGACAAAAGAAACCAGTTTGATCAATTTGACCGTGATCTATTACTGGTGAACCCCAAGGGTAAGCGTTTGTATCCAAAGTATGTTTACAATGCTGTGAAAAAGTATTTATCCCTGGTTACTACGATTGATAAAAAAAGCCCGCATATACTAAGGCATACTTTTGCCACCCACTTGATGAATAACGGAGCAGATTTGAATGCTGTAAAGGAATTATTAGGACACAGTAGCCTTGCTGCAACCCAGGTTTACACCCATAATACTATAGAAAAATTAAAAAATGTACATAAAAAAGCACATCCGAAGGCTTAATTTTATCTTTCGACAATTTATTTGCTGATTATTTGTTTAGTACACATGCATTCCTTTTTTTTTGTAATTTACAGATGTTATAATTAACTTGTAGCATGAAAGTAGCCACTAATAAATCCTAAATAATTTTGCCTATGACCATTTAAGTTTACCTTTTTTTTCACACAATTGTTCACTAATTAAAAATCAGATTGCTATGAACGTTAACATTCAAACTGTGCATTTTGACGCAGATTCAAAGTTGGTATCCTATGTAGAAAAAAAGCTTTCAAAACTCTTTCAATTTCATGACAAGATTACGAAAGTGGATGTGTATTTAAAACTGGATAATGTAGTACACAACATAAAAGACAAGGTCGCAGAAATTAAGGTGCACATACCCAAATGTGATATTTTTGTAAGGCATTCTTCCAAATCATTTGAAGAAAGTTTTGATGAAGCCCTTGATTCAGCAATAATTCAAATAAAACGAAAAAAAGAAAGGTTGGCCGCATAAAAAAAGCCCCCGCTTTTGCGGGGGCTTTTTTATTAGTTCGAAGCCATTTTCACACTTTTATTTTAGTGCAAAAAAAAAATCTTTTCCAAAATTTTAGAATTAATCAAATATACCTACCTTTGCCATCCCAAAAATAAAGGTGACAATTGATTGTCAAATTTTTTAAGGGATAGTTCTTTAAGTTAAGCCGAAGTAGCTCAGTTGGTAGAGCAGCTGATTTGTAATCAGCAGGTCGGGGGTTCGACTCCCTTCTTCGGCTCCGGTAACCGGGAATAAATTTATTATTCTGATGGTTTTTTTTGGGCAGATGGCCGAGTGGTTAAAGGCGACAGACTGTAAATCTGTTCACGTAAGTGTACGTAGGTTCGAACCCTACTCTGCCCACTTTAAAAAATTAACTAATTGGCCATTGCGCTAATTAGTTAATTTTAAGTTCTTTTAAAATTTGGAGTGCAATTCTTAGCAAATTATTTAATTGGCTAATCAGCACATTGTTTAAGCGGAAGTAGCTCATTTGGTAGAGCGATAGCCTTCCAAGCTATAGGTGGCGAGTTCGAGCCTCGTCTTCCGCTCATTTTTCTGCTTGCTACGGCAGATTGGTCAAGCCGTCGTAGCTCAGGGGTAGAGCACTTCCTTGGTAGGGAAGGGGTCGTGAGTTCGATTCTCACTGATGGCTCAAAATGGAATTTGAACGAACATTGTAGCTCAGGGGTAGAGCATCCCGATTGTTTCGGGAGGGTCGTGAGTTCGATTCTCACTGATGGCTCAAAATGGAATTTGAACGAACGTTGTAGCTCAGTGGTAGAGCATCCCGATTGTTTCGGGAGGGTCGTGAGTTCGATTCTCACTGATGGCTCAGATATTTAAATAATTCCATGGTTATTGACTCTAAACATTAACTAGTTTTACAAACAAAAATTTAAATAAATTAAAATGGCAAAAGAATCATTCAAAAGGGATAAACCCCATTTAAATGTTGGTACTATCGGTCACGTAGATCATGGTAAAACAACACTAACAGCCGCTATAACCGATGTTTTGTCTAAAAAAGGTTTGGCGGAGAAGAAAAATTATGATGATATCGATGGTGCTCCTGAGGAAAAAGAAAGAGGTATCACGATCAACACTGCACACGTGGAGTACGCTACTGCATCCCGCCACTATGCACACGTTGACTGTCCAGGTCACGCCGATTATGTTAAGAACATGATCACAGGTGCGGCACAGATGGATGGAGCTATCCTGGTAGTTGCGGCTACTGATGGTCCTATGCCACAAACCAAAGAGCACATCTTGCTGGCTCGTCAGGTTGGTGTACCTCAAATCGTTGTTTTCATGAACAAAGTTGATTTGGTAGATGATCCTGAGTTATTGGAACTGGTTGAAATGGAAATTCGTGAATTATTAACTTCATACGGTTTTGATGGTGATAATACACCGATCATACAGGGTTCTGCAACTGGCGCATTAGCTGGTGATGAAAAATGGATGGCTAAAATTGACGAATTAATGGATGCTGTTGATAGCTATATCCCATTACCTCCACGTTTAGTTGATTTACCATTCCTGATGAGTGTGGAAGATGTATTCTCAATTACTGGCCGTGGTACAGTTGCTACAGGTCGTATTGAAAGAGGTCGCATTAAAGTGGGAGAAGGAATTGAAATAGTAGGTTTGATGGAAAAGCCATTAACTTCTACTGTTACAGGTGTTGAAATGTTTAAGAAGTTGCTTGACGAAGGTGAAGCAGGTGATAATGCAGGTTTATTGTTACGTGGTATTGAAAAAACCCAGATCCGTCGTGGTATGGTGCTTTGCAAACCAGGTTCAATTACCCCACATACTGAATTTAAAGGTGAAGTTTACGTACTAAGCAAAGAAGAAGGTGGACGTCACACTCCTTTCTTTAACAAATACCGCCCACAGTTTTATTTCCGTACTACAGATGTAACTGGTGAAGTTACTTTGAATGCAGGAACTGAAATGGTGATGCCAGGTGATAACACATCTTTAAATGTTGTGTTGATCCAGCCAATTGCGATGGAAAAGGGTTTGAAATTTGCGATACGTGAAGGTGGCCGTACAGTAGGTGCCGGACAGGTTACTGAAATAGTAAAATAATAAATCTTTTGACTAAAGGCTTATAGCATTTAGTCAGGAGGAACTGTAACAGATATTTATTTATCTTTACAATATAATTCTAAAAGCTGTTTCGAAAGTATTCGGAATAGCTTTTGGTTTTTTCTACGGGCATGGTGCAACGGTAGCATACGGGTCTCCAAAACCTTTGATCTGGGTTCGAATCCTAGTGCCCGTGCTAATTAATTTGAAAATTACTCAGTTTGAAAATGCCTCAATTTTATTGAGTGTGTTTTGATTTTCAGATTGAACAATTTTCACATTTTCAAATCAGAATTATGAACAAACTGACAGCGTATTTAAAGGACTCTTACAAGGAGTTGGTTGAAAAAGTAACCTGGCCAAGTTGGGAGCAACTGCAGCAATCTACCATGATTGTTTTGGGAGCCACAATATTTATTACCGCGATTGTAGGAGTTATGGATTTTGTTGCAAATGGATCTTTAAAATTTATTTACTCTTTATTTAAAGGATAATGGAAGAAACAATAATACAAGATAAAGAAAGTAAATGGTACGTGCTGCGTGTAGTGAGCGGGAAAGAGCGTAAAATAAAGGAATACCTTGATAAGGATATCATACGCAACGGATGGTCTGAAATTATCAAGCAAATATTTTTACCGGTTGAAAAAGTATATAAAGTTCAGGCGGGCAAAAAGGTGATGAGGGAAAGAAATTTTTATCCGGGTTATGTAATGATCGAGGTAGCGGATAATAAGCTGAATGATGACATGGTGCAACATATCAGCAACATCAGCAATGTGATGCATTTTTTAACTGATGGAAAGGGAAGTAAAGGAAACATTATTTCCTTGCGTAAAGCAGAAGTTAATAAAATGTTGGGTAAGGTAGATGAAATGGGAGAAGGTGGTGGAATGACGATGAGCGAACCATTTATTATAGGTGAAACCATTAAAATTATTGATGGGCCGTTCAATGACTTTAATGGTATGGTTGAAGAAGTAAATGATGAAAAAAAGAAATTAAAGGTGCAGGTAAAAATATTCGGAAGGGCCACACCGGTGGAACTCAATTATATGCAGGTAGAAAAATTAGGATAATATTTAAGGAGCCACATTTTGTGGCTTTTTTGTTAAAATAAGTAAACATGAAAAGGCTATTGTTTTTAATTCCGATTTTGTTATTAACCTTTACAATGATGGCACAACCTCCCCAAGGGCCTGCTGACAAAGGAATGATCTTTGGAGAAAAAACCACTATCGATGGTGCAGTGAATGCGGATGATTTATCCACCGTTTTATCAGGCAAACCTGCTGCTGATGTAAAAGTGAAGGGTAAAGTGGTGGAAGTTTGTAAAGCAGAAGGATGTTGGTTAAAAATGCAGACGGCCAGTGGCCCGATGATGATAAAAATGAAAGACCATGCCTTTATGGTTCCATTGGACATGAATGGCAAAACCATCATAGCGCAGGGAACTGCCACTTATAAAGAAACCTCCGTAGAGATGCAAAGGCATTATGCAGAAGATGCAGGTAAAACTAAAGAAGAGATAGCTGCAATAAAAAAGCCGAAGAAGGAAATGACGATGCAGGCAAATGGAATTTTGGTTTTATAAGCTGATTGAAATAAATCTTTTATGATTTCCCGGTTATACCGGGATTATTTTTTAATACGAGTCTCCATTTTAGAATTATTCCCTTACCTTTGCCGCCCCAAATAGTTCTTACCAGAATTTATTGAATTGGGAGTTCCGATAAATATCAGGACGCTATCACCAAAAAAAATTATAACATGGCAAAAGAAATTACCGGCTATGTCAAGCTCCAATGTAAAGGAGGACAAGCTAATCCTGCACCGCCAATCGGGCCTGCACTGGGTTCCAAGGGTGTAAACATTATGGAGTTCTGCAAACAGTTTAACGCCAGAACCCAAGACAAACCAGGGAAAATCCTTCCCGTTCTTATCACAGTTTTTGCTGATAAGTCTTTCGAATTCATTATTAAAACTCCACCTGCAGCTGTTCAGTTAATGGAAGCTGCAAAAATCACAAGTGGTAGTAAAGAACCAAACCGTGTAAAAGTTGGTAAAGTGTCATGGGCACAGGTAGAGGAAATAGCCAAAGATAAAATGGCTGATCTAAATGCCTTTACGCTGAATAGCGCTATGAGCATGGTTGCAGGTACTGCACGCAGTATGGGGTTAACTGTAGACGGAAAAGCTCCCTGGGAAAATTAATTATCAACCACAAAAATTTTAGAAAATGATTACTAAAAAAAGAAAATTAGCAAACGCTAAGGTTGATGTTAATAAAACATATTCCTTAAAGGAAGCTTGCACCTTAGTAAAAGAAATTAACACTACCAAATTCGACAGTTCTGTTGATTTGCATATCAAATTGGGAGTAGATCCTAAAAAAGCTGACCAGGCAGTTCGTGGTACAGTTTCTTTACCACATGGCACCGGTAAAACTAAAAAAGTATTGGTGCTTTGTACACCGGATAAAGAAGAGGCTGCAAAAGCTGCCGGTGCTGATTTTGTTGGTTTGGATGAATTTATTACAAAAATTGAAGGTGGATGGACAGATGTAGATGTAATCATCGCCACTCCTTCAGTAATGCCTAAGATTGGTAAATTGGGTAAAGTATTAGGACCGCGTAACTTAATGCCGAATCCTAAAACCGGAACTGTTACAAACGATGTGGCCAATGCCGTTAATGAAGTAAAAGGTGGAAAGATCGCTTTTAAAGTAGATAAAGTTGGGATCATTCATGCTTCTATCGGACGTGTAAGTTTTGGTGCTGATAAAATTGCTGAGAACAGCCAGGAATTGATCAATGCCATTGTAAAACTAAAACCATCTTCTTCTAAAGGAACATATCTTAAGGGAGTGAGCATGGCGAGCACAATGAGCCCGGGTATTTTAATTGATACTAAATCGGTACAAAATTAATTATGGTAGAAGCAGGCGATTCAGCTTTTACACAAAATATTTGTTATGACAAAACAGTAAAAAAACGACGTAATAGAAGTATTGAAAGGCAAGTTTACGCAATACAATAATTTCTATGTTACTGATACAGAAAGTTTAACAGTTGCCCAAATAACCAAATTGCGCAGCCATTGCTTTGACAAGCAGGTTGAAATGAAAGTGGCAAAGAATACGCTTATTAAAAAAGCATTAGAGAGCCTTGATACAGAAAAATATGCAGGTGTTTACGATTCATTACACAATGTAACAGCATTGTTATTCAGTGAAAATCCAAAAGAACCAGCGTTAATATTAAGTGGTTTCAGGAAGGAAAGCAAAGGTGAAAAGCCCGAGCTGAAAGCCGCATTCATCAATGGCGATATATTCGTTGGTGATAACCAGTTAAAGGCGCTAACCCAGATCAAAACCAAGAATGAATTGATTGGTGAAGTAATAGGGTTGTTAATGGCACCTATTCAACGTGTATTGGGCGCTTTACAAAATAAGGATGCTGCAAATACTACTGAAGAAGCGGTTAGTGCTGTTGAAGAAGTTACCCTGGTAGCTGAAGCAACTACTACAGCAGCTCCGGAAGTAGTAGCACCAGTTGCGGAAGTTGCGCCTGTAGCAGCGGAAGTTCCGGCAGCACCAGCAACCGAAGTTCCAGCTACACCGGCAGCGGATGAAGCTGCTGCTCCTGAAGCAAAAACAAATGCAGCAGAGTAAAAAACGAGTGATATCCATTATTGGATTAGAAATATGTTTCCTGGCCGGATGAGAGGTAAAGGCATAACTTTTTAAACAATTTTTTTAAAACTCCGCCGGAGTCCAAAACAATGAAGGCGGAAAAAATTAAACATCATGGCAGACGTAAAAACATTAGCTGAAAGCTTAGTAAGCTTAACAGTAAAACAGGTTCAGGAATTAGCAGAATTTTTGAAATCAGAGTACGGTATTGAACCAGCAGCAGTAGCAGCAGTAGCAGCAACAGGTGGTGCAGAAGTTGCAGCGGTAGAAGAAAAAACTTCTTTCAACGTAATTTTGAAAGCAGCCGGCCCTAACAAATTAGCGATCGTTAAAATCGTGAAAGAATTAACCGGATTAGGACTGAAAGAAGCTAAAGATTTAGTTGATACAGCTCCAAAACCAGTTAAAGAAGGTGTTGATAAAGCAACAGCAGAAGAATTGAAAACCAAACTTGCTGATGCAGGTGCTGATGTTGAAATAGCTTAATTCAAAAGAGATTACAAAATAGCTTTAAAAGCCGGGGAGAAATCTCTGGCTTTTTATTTTTCAGCAGTTTTTATGCAATTGGCTAAATTTTTCAATAACCGGTCGTTATTGTTTTTATGAATGAATTTTTATCAATCACGATAAAGCTTCTTCATTACAACAGTTTTATAGTCAGGCAAAAATATTATGTATATTCTCCCGTTAACTAAAATAGTAGGCGAATCAAAACTCGCTTTAGAACAGAGATGAAATTTGGATGATTAAAATATGCACTATTATTCGGGATATTACGTTTAATAAATAAGTTAGGTATAACTTATTTATTGAAACACCTGATTTCGAAACAAATAATTTTATCCGGGAATCCTTTTGAAAATAAACAATCTATACATCTTACTTTGTTTTTGTTGGCTGCTTGTATGGTCATCAGCAAATGCGCAGGATAATAATATACGTCTTCAACTTAAATGGTGGCATCAATTTCAGTTCGCCGGTTTTTATGCTGCTGAAATAAGAGGTTTTTACAAGGAGGAAGGTTTGAAGGTAACCCTTATACCTGGAGACAAAAATCACCAGGCAGTAGATGAAGTACTCTCCGGTAGTGCAGATTATGGTATTTCCGATGCTGAACTTATTCTTGATTTTTCGCTGGGAAAACCTGTCGAAGCTTTAGGTGTTATTTTCCAGCACTCGCCATACATAATAATATCTCTCGAAAAAAGTCGCCTCAACTCTCCCGGCGATCTTATAGGCAAAAAAATCATGGCTTCAAAGGGGCAGGGCTGGATTCAATTGCAGGCTGCATTAATGAAGGAAGGCATTCCGCTTGATTCTCTTAAAATAATTGAACATACGTGGAATAATAATGACCTGATCAGTGGTAATGCCGATGCTATGTCAGGCTACACCTCAGTGGAACCTTTTCAGTTGCAAAAAATTGGTTATAAAACCGCTAAAATTTACCCGGTAAATTATGGCATTGATTTTTATGGAGACCTCCTGTTTTCAACACAAAAAACAGTAAAAAATCATCCCGAAAGAACACAAAAATTTTTGAAAGCAAGCTATAGAGGGTGGGAATATGCAATGAGTCATCCGGAAGAATTGGCTGATTATATTTTAACATTGCCAGGTGTTAAAGAAAGAAATGTAACGAAAGCTGAATTGTTATTTGAAGCAGAAGAAATGGCCAAATTAATATTACCTCAACTAGTTGAAATAGGCCATATGAACGAAGGAAGATGGCAGCATATACTGGATGTCCATAAATCCTTAAAGCTCATTTCTCAAAAGCAGCAACTAGATGGATTTATTTACGTACCTAATAAAATTTCCGAACATAGGCTGCTTAATATCATTTTTTATATTGTTACAGGTTCTTTAATTCTTTTGGGGCTGGGCATCTTATATGGCATTTCCCTTAGAAGAGCCGTGGCAAACAGAACAAATGAATTAGAGAAAGAAATTATCATAAGAAGACAAAATGAAATTGCATTATCTAATTTATCTACAGAATTACAGGGAAGCTATAATGATTTGATACAATTTGCTTATCTAACTTCGCATAATTTAAGGGCTCCGGTAAGCAATTTATTAAGCCTCACGCAGTTGTTTGATAAAGTAAATCTCTCAGAAAAGAATTTGATATATTTTGAAAAAATTGCTACTTCTACAACAATGCTTAACAATATGCTGGCTGCTTTAAATGAGATATTATCGGCCCGAACTATAAAGCACGATGAAACTGACCTGCAGTTAGTTAGTTTTAAAACATTCCTGCAGAACGTTCAACATTCCATGGCGGAAGAAATTCAGCAAACCAATACACTCATAAAGGCTGATTTTAGTGAAGCTCCGCAAATTATAAGCTCCAATGCCATCCTGCAAAGCATATTCGTGAATTTATTGAATAATGCCATTAAGTTCAGAAACCCAGGCGTTAACCCAGAAATTACAATTCGGTCTTATAAGAAAGAGCAGGGGACTACTATTCTTGAGTTTGCTGATAACAGCACTGGCACCGATCTTTATGACCGCCAGGATAAACTTTTTAGCATAGCACAGCGATTAAATGCAAATACAGATGGTAAAGGATTAGGATTATATTTGCTGAACTACCAGGTTGAAAAAAATGGAGGTAGTATAAATGTTCAAAGCAGGCTCAACACAGGTACTGTATTTACAATATTTCTAAAAAATCATGAACAACCAAATTGATATACTGCTAATTGATGATGATGATATCAATAATTTTATAAGTAAAGAATTGATTGAACTGTATGTTCCACAGGCCCAGGTGTCAGAAACAGTTAGCGCTAAGGATGCATTGGAATTAATAAAAGGAAGCATTACCCTTCATAAAAAACTGCCGGACATTATTTTACTGGACATAAATATGCCAGTCATGAATGGATGGGATTTTGTTGAAGCCTTTGAAAAATTGAATTGCGACGAGCTGGGAAAAATAAAATTATACATATACACTTCCTCCGTTTATTATAAGGACATTGATAAAGCAAAGTCATATAAATCCGTAAAAAACATTTATTCCAAACCACTTACTGAATCAATGCTTAATGAAATTTGCTTTGCGTAAGTAATTGCTCTTTTCTGTTCATTCAGAGAAGTAATTTGCCTGGAAAGCCTGGCACGGCAAATAGGGGAAGATGAGTCATTCCGGTGTCACTATTTAATCCGTATCGGAGCTTGAACCCAAGTGTCAGGTAACGCCTGAATCCGGTCTTTCAGGATATAGAAGCCTTTCATGTGGTTTGGTCGCTTGTAGACGGTAAATACCGTTTATACCCAATTTTCTTTTACCATTAATTTTTATATCCCTCGATATTTGGCTCTTTTAAAATGCATGTGTAGATAGAATGCTCCTTTTTTAATAAACGAAGGGTTTGAATGTTGAAGAAAAATTCGTCAAAATTTGCCCTTTTAGCAAAAATCAAACCAAAATTGTAAAATTTCATTGATGGATTTCTATATTTAGATACAATACCTTACCTTTGCCCTCCTTTAATTTCGGGTTAGTGGCATTCATCATGTTTAAAGCCTGAAAGTAGAGAACCTTCTCAGCATTAAAACGTTTTAATTACAATATGTCTGCAACAAAATCACCCGCTGCTCAGCGTATCAATTTCGGAAAAGTTGAACTCCTGGCGGAAACTCCCGATTTACTCGGAATCCAGATTCAATCGTTTAAAGACTACTTCCAGTTGGAAACTACGCCCGATAAGCGTAACAACGAAGGATTATTCCGTGTGTTTAAGGAAAACTTTCCTATCACAGATACACGTAACATCTTTGTACTGGAGTTTCTAGACTATTTTGTTGATCCGCCACGCTACACCATCGACGAGTGTATCGAAAGGGGGTTAACTTATGCTGTTCCGTTGAAGGCAAAACTTAGGTTGAGCTGTAATGATGAAGAGCACGTAGATTTCCAAACGATTGTTCAGGATGTGTTTCTTGGTAATATCCCTTACATGACTCCACGTGGTACATTTGTTATCAATGGTGCTGAAAGGGTAGTAGTATCCCAGTTACATCGTTCACCCGGAGTGTTTTTTGGCCAGTCTGTTCACCCGAACGGAACCAAAATTTATTCTGCCAGGGTTATTCCCTTTAAAGGAGCCTGGATGGAATTTGCAACAGATATCAATAACGTGATGTACGCTTACATCGATCGCAAAAAGAAATTCCCTGTAACTACATTACTGCGTTCTATCGGCTTTGAAACTGATAAGGACATCCTGGAATTATTTGGAATGGCAGATGAGATAAAAGTGGATAAAAAGCTTTTACAAAAATATATAGGAAAACGCCTTGCTGCACGTGTACTTCGCACATGGGTAGAAGATTTTGTGGATGAAGATACCGGTGAAGTAGTAAGCATTGAAAGAAACGAAATCGTATTGGAGCGTGATACCGTCTTGGATGAAGAAAACATCGACATGATCGCCGAAATGGATGTGAAGAGCGTATTTGTTCAGAAGGAAGAAGTGAGTGGTGATTACGCGATCATCTACAATACATTAAATAAAGATACTTCAAACAGTGAGCTGGAAGCGGTTCAGCATATCTACCGTCAGTTACGTGGTGCAGATGCTCCCGATAACGAAACAGCACGTGGTATCATTGATAAATTATTCTTCAGTGATAAGCGTTATGATTTAGGTGAAGTAGGCCGTTACAAAATCAATCGCCGCCTGGGATTGAATTTCCCGATTGAAAAGAAAGTATTGACTAAAGATGATATCATCGCCATCATCAAAACCCTGGTACAATTAACCAATGGTAAAAGTGAAGTAGATGATATTGATCATTTAAGCAATCGCCGTGTTCGCACAGTAGGTGAGCAGTTATATGCACAGTTTGGTGTTGGTCTGGCCCGTATGGCCCGTACCATCCGTGAAAGAATGAACGTTCGTGACAATGAGGTATTTACCCCGGTGGATCTGATTAACGCAAGAACATTATCTTCTGTTATCAATTCATTCTTTGGTACCAGCCAGTTATCGCAGTTCTTAGATCAAACCAATCCTTTAAGCGAGATCACGCATAAGCGTCGTATCTCCGCACTCGGACCCGGTGGTTTAAGTCGTGAAAGAGCTGGTTTTGAGGTTCGTGACGTTCACTATTCTCACTACGGTCGTCTTTGTACTATTGAAACACCGGAAGGTCCAAACATTGGTTTGATATCTACACTTTGTGTGCATGCCAAGATCAATGATATGGGCTTTATTGAAACCCCTTACCATAAAGTAACAGATGGCAGGGCGGATATGAAGAAAATTACATTCCTGAGTGCAGAAGAAGAAGATCTGGCGAAGATTGCCCAGGCAAATATAGAAATGGATGAAAAAGGAAACTTTATCGAAGATAAGATCAAGAGTCGCCAGACGGGTGATTTCCCGATCCTGGATAAAGGTGAAGTGGAATACATGGATGTGGCACCAAACCAGATCGTTGGTTTAAGTGCATCCCTGATTCCGTTCCTGGAGCACGATGATGCTAACCGTGCCCTGATGGGATCAAACATGCAACGCCAGGCCGTACCGTTGATTCGTTTGGAATCACCGATTGTAGGTACTGGTTTGGAGGGTAAGGCAGCACGTGATGCAAGGATTCAGTTACATGCTGAAGGAACCGGTGTTGTTGAGTACGTAGATGGTAATGAAATTCATGTTCGTTACAACCGCAGTGAAATGCAGCAGTTGGTAAGTTTTGAAGAAGATCTGAAAATATATAAAGTAACCAAGTTCATCCGCACCAACCAGGAAACCTGTATTAACCTTCGCCCTGCGGTGGTTAAAGGACAGAAAGTGGTGGAAGGTGATTTCTTAACCGAAGGTTATGCAACCAAGGGTGGAGAAATGGCATTGGGACGTAACCTCAAAGTGGCCTTCATGCCATGGAAAGGGTACAACTTTGAAGATGCGATCGTGATTTCTGAGAAGGTGGTGAAAGAAGATTTGTTTACATCTATCCATATCAGTGAATTTGAAACTGAAGTGAGAGATACTAAACTAGGGGAAGAAGAACTGACTCCGGATATTCCGAATGTAAGTGAAGAAGCAACTAAAGATTTGGATCAGAATGGTATCATCCGCATTGGTGCTCATATCAAAGAAGGCGATATCATTATTGGTAAAATCACTCCAAAAGGTGAGAGCGATCCAACTCCTGAAGAGAAGTTGCTACGGGCCATCTTTGGTGATAAAGCCGGTGATGCAAAAGATGCCTCATTGAAAGCACCAAGTGGTACTGAAGGTGTGGTGATCAACAAGAAATTGTTCCAACGTGCCAAGAAAGATAAGAATGCAAAAGTAAGAGAGAAGGCAAGCCTGGATAAGATTGAGAAGACACATGAGAAGAATGAAAATGATATCCTGGAATTGCTGGTTAACAAATTAACCACTTTGTTGAAAGACAAAGCATCTGTTGGTGTTAGCAACAATTTTGGTGAAGTATTAATTGGTAAAGGAGCTAAATTCAATCAAAAGAATTTATCCAACATCGATTACCTGAACGTAAATCCTTTGGGATGGACAGGTGATGCGAAAACGGATGACTTGATCAATATTTTGCTGCATAACTACAGCATTAAATTCAACGAAGAGTTAGGCCGTTATAAGAGAGAGAAATTCAACATCAGTATCGGGGATGAATTACCTGCAGGTGTATTAAAATTGGCGAAGGTTTACTTAGCAGTAAAACGTAAGCTGAAAGTGGGAGATAAAATGGCGGGTCGTCATGGTAATAAAGGTATTGTTGCCAAGATCGTTCGCCAGGAAGATATGCCTTTCCTCGAAGATGGAACGCCGGTTGATATCGTACTGAATCCATTGGGTGTACCAAGTCGTATGAACCTTGGACAGATTTACGAAACCGTGTTGGGCTGGGCCGGTGAAAAACTGGGTGTAAAATTTGCCACTCCAATCTTTGATGGTGCAAGCGTAGCGGAAATTGCAGACAGGATTACCGAAGCAGGGTTACCAAAGTTTGGCCATACTTACTTGTATGATGGTGAAACCGGTGATCGTTTTGATCAGAAAGCAACGGTTGGTATTATCTATATTATCAAGCTTCACCATATGGTGGATGATAAAATGCATGCCCGTTCAATCGGACCATATAGTCTGATCACTCAACAACCGTTAGGTGGTAAGGCACAGTTTGGTGGACAGCGTTTTGGTGAGATGGAGGTGTGGGCACTGGAAGCATACGGAGCTTCAAACATATTGCAGGAATTGTTGACGCTTAAATCGGATGATATCATCGGAAGGGCTAAAACATACGAAGCAATTGTGAAAGGCGAAAATATTCCAAGGCCAGGTGTACCGGAATCATTCAATGTATTGGTTCATGAACTGAGAGGGTTAGGATTAGATCTTACGTTCGAATAATATAGTCAATGGTCAATGCTGAATCGTCAAATTCACCATTGACCATTCACCATTCACGAAACCGTTGAATAATGATATCAAAGTACAAGTGAGTGACACCCGTCCGAACGCCAGCCCGACGCTATCATTCTGGCGGGGCGGTCAGCCGGGCGGGCAACGATGTTGATTATAGCTGAAAGGCTGGTAACAAAAAACTAAAAACAGTAAACGAATAATATGGCATTCAAAAAAGAAAATCGTCCCAGGTCAACTTTCTCTCAAATCACTATTGGTTTGGCTTCTCCCGACAGCATTCTGGAAAAGAGCTTCGGTGAAGTGTTGAAACCTGAGACCATTAACTATCGTACCTACAAGCCTGAAAGAGATGGTTTGTTTTGCGAAAGAATTTTTGGCCCGGTAAAGGATTACGAATGTGCCTGCGGAAAGTATAAGCGTATCCGCTATAAAGGAATCGTGTGCGACCGTTGCGGTGTGGAAGTAACTGAAAAGAAAGTGCGTCGCGAAAGAATGGGCCACATCAAACTGGTGGTGCCTGTGGTGCATATCTGGTATTTTAAATCATTACCAAATAAAATTGGTTACCTGTTAGGAATGAGTTCCAAGAAATTGGAAACCATTGTTTACTATGAGCGTTTTGTAGTAATTCAATCAGGTATCCGTGCTGACAAAGGACAGAATTTTGGTGACCTGTTAACGGAGGAAGAGTACCTGGATATACTGGATACTTTGCCGAAAGATAACCAGTTCCTGTCTGATGAAGATCCTAATAAATTCATCGCCAAGATGGGTGCTGAAGCAGTGCATGATTTATTACAGCGCATCGATTTGGACCAGTTGAGTTTTGACCTTCGTAACTCTGCAGCCAACGAAACTTCACAACAACGTAAAGCAGATGCCTTAAAGCGTTTGAGCGTAGTGGAAAGCTTCCGTGATGCCAACACAAGAATCAATAACCGTCCTGAGTGGATGGTAATGCAATATATCCCTGTTATTCCACCGGAACTGCGTCCATTGGTTCCATTGGATGGTGGCCGTTTCGCTTCTTCCGATTTGAATGATCTGTATCGTAGGGTGATTATCCGTAATAACCGTTTGAAGCGTTTGTTGGAA
>JANPIJ010000337.1:0-15347 GCA_031424955.1 Ferruginibacter sp.
GGAAATTTTCCAAATGGCAATCATTTCAAATCTTTAAATCTTTCTGAAAAAATGCAGGTACAAAACAATGATCTGCTCCAAAAGAGCTAAGCATCTATTATTACCATTTCCTTAAACCATTCTGAAATTAAATATGTTATAAAACGAATAGCCTTCAATTCATACACAAAATCAAAAATTTGAAGGGCGATTTGCTATACCTTTGCAGCATAAATTTATCTATACTATGAAAAAAACTCATATAGTTATACTGGTTGCCATTGCCATTGCAATTGGAACACTTATCATGATGTCTGTAGATTTCTCTACTTATGATACGATTGAATCGGCAAAACAGAAACAGGGCAAGTTTGTACACCTGATAGCAAAACTGGATAAATCTGTACCATTGGATTATGATCCTGCTAAAAACCCCAATTATTTATCATTTACCGCAATCGATAGTTTGGGAGGCAGGGCAAAAGTGGTATATCTCAATACAAAACCGGCTGAACTGGAACATAGTGAAAGAATCGTATTAAAGGGTAAAATGCAGGGAGATGTTTTTGAATGCAGCGATATTCTATTAAAATGCCCAAGTAAATACAAAGACGATAAAAAGCAATTGGAGAAAACGATTGTTGAATCCGGTCAATAGTCAATGACTGGTTAGCTTCAACCAAAAAAGTTTAACGATGATTCAGGTTTTAAGCCGTTGGTGTATCTTGAATTATCATTCATCCATTATAAAAACGATCCATTTACTACAAACCGTATTGATTGGTACCAGTTATAAACTAAAGAGAAATTATGCAATTTGAAGGAGAACACCTGTGGATAGGTACTACTGGTCATTTTTTTGTTTTGGTAGCTTTTACCGCCTCCCTGCTGAGCACCATCGCATATTTTATTGCCTCAAAAAAGGATGATACAGCGGAGAAATTATCCTGGATCCGGTTTGCAAGAATCAGTTTTATAACGCAGGTTGCTGCCGTATCGCTGGTATTTTCAGCTATTTTTTATATTTGTTCTAATCATTATATCGAGTACCTGTTTGGATATAAACACACGTCAAAAGAATTAGAATTCAAATACCTTTTCGCTTCTATTTGGGAAGACCAGAGTGGTAGCTTTTTATTATGGAGTATCTGGCATTGTGTATTGGGCATCTTCCTGATCCGGAAAAGCAGGGAATGGGAAGCCCCGGTGATGTCGGTAGTAAGTTTAGCCCAGTTGTTTTTGGCGATGATGGTAATGGGGGTATATATTTTTGGCACCAAAATCGGCAACAGCCCATTTGTATTGACAAGGAATGAAATTGAGGGCCCCATTTTCAGTTTGCCGAATTACCTGAGCATGATTAAAGATGGAGTGGGATTGAATGTTTTATTACGTAATTACTGGATGGTAATACATCCGCCCGTATTGTTTTTAGGTTTCGCATCCACCATTGTTCCTTTTGCTTATGCCTATGCAGGTATTCAATCAAAACGATATGGTGATTGGGTAAAACCGGTAATCCCCTGGGCATTGTTCAGTGCCTGCGTGTTAGGCGTGGGAATAATGATGGGGGGCAAATGGGCATACGAGTCTTTATCTTTTGGAGGATATTGGGCATGGGATCCTGTTGAGAATGCTTCGTTGGTTCCCTGGCTGATATTAATCGCCGGACTTCACACGATGGTAATTTATAAGGCAACCGGCCATTCGTTAAGAGCCAGTTATCTTTTCGCCATACTCACATTTGTCTTCATCCTGTATTCTACTTTTTTAACAAGAACCGGTGTACTGGGTGATACTTCGGTACATGCTTTTGCTGAAGCCGGAAGGCCGATGTTCAACCTGATCCGGATATTCTTATTTATTTTTTCCATACCCGCGTTGGTATTGTTTTTTGTCAATTATAAAAAAATACCGGCCGTACATAAAGAAGAGGCTACCAACTCCCGCGAATTCTGGATGTTTATTGGTTCGCTCGTTTTTTTCTTATCTGCCATGTTTATTATTGCCAAAACATCTACTCCTGTTATCAATGCGATATTTGGCAGTAAACTGGCCCCACCTGAAGACATTGAGTTTTCCTATAATAAAGTGATTGTATTGGTTGCCATTATAATCGGCATATTAAGCGCCATTACCCAATATTTTAAATACAAAAGCACGCCATCCGGATACACTATAAAGAAAATTGCCCTTCCCACACTGGTAGCGGCAATTGTTACCACGCTGATCGTAGTATTCTACCCGATTACTTATTATAAACAGGGACCTGGCTTTTTGGGTGCTGTGTACGTAGCATTATTTGCCACTATCTATACTGTAGTGGCCAATGCCGGCTACATCTGGAGTGGACTAAATGGTAATTTAAAATCTGCCGGCGGATCGGTTTCGCACCTTGGTTTTGGTTTAATGATCGCCGGAATACTTATTTCATCCGGTAACAAAAAGGTGATCAGTGAAGAAAAATTCAAAGATTTTGAGATTCAAATGGGCATTGATCCCCTAACGAAACAGCAGGATAACGCGGCTGAAAATATAAACCTGGTACGCCATGTATCAAAAAAAATGGGGCCATACGATGTTACCTATTTATACGACAGTACCGGAAGGGAAACAGGAAGGCGTTTCTATCACCTGGCCTTCGAAAAGAAGGATGCAGCTACCAATGAAGTCAAAGAATCTTTTACCCTAAGCCCGGACGTTTACCTGATGAAGGATAATAACATGAGCAGTAATCCGGACACCAGGAGTTATCTAACCCATGATGTATTTACCTACATTTCTTACGCATTAAATCCGGATGCCAATAAAGATACCGGCAGTTTTAAGATAACAGACGTGGCCGAAGGCGATACCATTTTCTACTCAAAAGGCTTTATGGTCCTGAACAAAGTAATCAAAAACCCCACTGAGAATAAGTTTAAAATACCGCTAACCGGCCCTTCTGTAATAGCTGATATCACCATAACAGCAACCGACAGTTCAAAATACAATGCCTCCCCAATGATCCTCATTGATAGTTTTGGCATTAATCAAATTGATGATACGGTATATGCCCAAAATCTTTTTGTAAAATTTGCGGGAATTACCTCCGATCAAAAAAAGTTAAAGATAGGCGTAAAGGAATCTGACAAAATGATTGACTTTGTTACTTTAAAAGCCTACATTTTTCCCTATATCAACCTGGTTTGGATTGGATTGATCATCATGGCCATCGGGCTGGTAATGAGTATGGTCCGCAGGGCAAATCTTTCCAAACCAATGGGTACAGCCGTATTGGTATTAGCGGCGGCGGGCTTATTTTATATGTTTCTACTGGCAAATGCTTAAAAAGCGAAAATGCATTTTATTTTTATTAAAGTCTTCCTCCTGAACCAACGGTATTTGGTTACCGTATATTGATTGATTGTATTTTTACGTTGTACAATTATTATTATTTTAACTGCATCCTGTTGACATATATAGTAAATTTAGGTTCAAATGATCCGTCTGTTTAAATACAAAATATGCTGCTTTCTTCTCTTTGTTGTTTTTTTTGCAACAAATAAGCGACCATTGTATGCACAACAAAATGTGAACGATACGATAGTTTCCTACGCCATCATTTATAACGGAGACACGATTGAAGCTAAAACATTGCCCGCTCTCGGGCTGTACTCAAGGCTTACGGATCAGCAATTGAGGGACCGGGCAAAATGGACCAGGCTTCGAAACGCGATTTATGTAACCTACCCTTACGCCAAACGTGCCGGTTCAGTGATGAACGATATCAATGCACAACTGCTTGCTATCAGCAGTAAAGAAGCCAGGAAAAAATATATCCAGTCGCGGGAAAAAGAACTGAAAAAAGAATTTACGGACCCGCTTACCAACCTTTCTATTTACCAGGGAAAAGTGCTGATGAAATTAATCAACCGAGAAACCGGCAATAACTGTTACGAGATCATCAGGGAGTACAAGGGTGCCTTTACCGCAAGGTTTTACCAGACGGTGGCCTTTTTTTTCAGTAGCAATTTAAAACAGCCTTACGATAAAAAAGGTGAAGAAGCTGAAATGGAAAAGATCGTGCAGGAAGTAGAACGGATGTATGGATATAGAGGGTAAGCAGGAAAAGTAAATAAAGTACATCAGGTAAACCAGGTATTAATTCAAATCTGCCCAATGCTAAATTTTGCCTGGTTTTTATATTTATTGAAAGAACAGCTTTCGGAGCGTAAACAAAAGGTGGCTTTATTCCTCAAAGCGAGCCTCTTTAAAATCCCGCAGTTTAAATTACTTCCACCTAATTTCGCATTCTTAATTCTTAATTTTTAATTTATTTAAAATGAAATTAGATTTACTGGTCTTTGCAGTGCATCCGGATGATGCTGAGTTATCCTGTGGAGGCATACTACTGGCGGAAAAAACAAAAGGTAAAAAAAGCGGCGTTGTTGATTTAACGCAGGGTGAATTGGGAACCCGCGGCACTGCTGAAACCAGGAAGGAAGAGGCGGCGGCAGCGGCAAAAATCCTGCAACTGGATGTTAGGGAAAACCTGCAACTGGCGGATGGCTTTTTCCAAAATGATGAAGTGCATCAGCGCAAAGTAATAGCCGCCATCAGAAAATACCAGCCTGAAATTATTTTTTGTAATGCTCCCGAAGACCGTCATCCGGATCATGGGCGGAGTGCCCGGCTGGTGGAGGATGCCGCATTTTTATCGGGTTTGCGAAAAATAGAAACAACTGATAACGGACAATTGCAGGAAGCATGGCGCCCTAAATATGTATTTAATTTTATACAGGATAAATACCTGCATCCCAATTTTGTAATCGATATTTCTGATGTAATGGATCAAAAACTGGAAGCCATTAAAGCCTATGGAACCCAGTTTCACAACCCGGATTTGAATGAGCCCCAAACCTATATCTCCACGCCCGATTTTTTAGAAAGCGTAATTTACCGGTCAAAAATGTTTGGCAAAATGATTGGCGTAAACTATGCGGAAGGCTTTATTAGTAAAAAAATGATCGGTTTTAACAGTTTTGATTCATTTATAAAGCTAAATACCTAAATTGGGTATAAACAATACGGAATAAAAGCTAAGAAAGACGTAGTTTTGCAGCCTATTAAATCCAAGTTAATGGCCACTCCAAAATTTATACAAACCAGCACAGATTTTCACCAGGAATTAAAGAAAAGGGTAAATCAATATTTTACTGATAGAAAGAAAGCGGCTACGGGAAATTTCAGTCTTCATTTCAAAGCCATTTTTTTCTTTGCAGCTTATTTTGCACTATATGTCCATTTAGTATATTTCACTCCCGCTACCTGGCTTGCCATAGTGGAATGTGTATTATTGGGTTGTTTTACAGCCGCAATTGGATTCAACGTAATGCATGATGGAAGTCACGGAAGTTTCAGTAAAAGCAAATCACTTAACAGAATGGCCGCCATTTCGGTTAATTTCCTGGGCGCCAGCAGCATCATGTGGAATATGAAGCACAATATCATTCACCACACCTATACCAATATTGATGGTATCGATGACGATATTGAAATTAAGCCTTACCTAAGGATGTGTACCACTCAAAAACGTTACTGGATGCATCGCTTTCAGCATTATTATGTTTGGTTTCTTTATACTTTGCTGCACCTTATTTGGGTTTTCCTTACCGATTATCAAAAATATTTTAAGAAGAGAATTGGATCAGTACCAATAAAAAAATTAAGTGTTAAAGAACATTTCGGATTTTGGGGAGCGAAGGTTGGATACGCCATTTTATTTATTGTGTTACCGATCTATACAGTAGGTTTTTTACCCTGGATGGTTGGCTTTCTGATTGCCAGCATGGTTACGGGATTTGTAATCAGCATCGTGTTTCAATTGGCACATACAGTTGAGCATACCGATTTCCCGGTGCCTGTTGCAGATACCAATAAAATTGAAAACGAATGGGCAATCCACCAGATTCAGACTACTGCAAATTTTGCTACCAAAAACAAATTGATTTCATGGTTGGTAGGTGGTTTAAATTTCCAGATTGAGCATCATTTATTTCCAAAAGTTTCTCATATACACTACCCTGCTATCAGTAAAATAATAAAACAAACCTGTGCCGACTTTGGCATCAATTACGTTGAATATCCCAAAATGCGGCATGCCATTGCATCCCATGCTTCCTACTTAAGAAGAATGGGTAGAGCGGATTAAAAATATTATCTCCATAGAAAAAGCCTTTGTATTCAAACCGGATTCAAAGGCTTTTTTTTTACGGGAATGCAAACATTAACCATTCAAAAAAGCAGTCAATGAACAAAGTTAACTGGCATGATCAGCACTCCGCCACATTAAAAGCCAGCGACCGGATAGCAGATGCAGTTGCCAATGGAATGGGATCCTGGCGATTCATTATTTTACAAAGTGTATTTGTTGTAATCTGGATGACGCTAAATATTGTGGGTTTGATACATCATTGGGATGTATACCCGTTTATTTTATTAAACCTGATTTTTTCAACCCAGGCAGCCTACGCCGCTCCCATCATCATGATGTCGCAAAACAGGCAAAGCCAGCGTGACAGGATACAGGCACAGGAAGATTACCAAACAAATGTTGAAGCCAAAAAGGAGATTGAAGATTTGCAAAGACAGATACGGGATTTGGAAGTAAAAAAATTAGACAAGATTATTTTGATGCTGGAAGAAATGAAAAAAACTCAATAATCCTTACACTTGGTTAAAGTCTAAAGCGGTTTAAAATATCTTAGCTAAATTTGCCACAGAAAAACAAAAAGATGTCTGAAGAAAAGAGCCTGAATTTTATAGAAGAAATTATTGAAGCTGATCTGGAGAATGGAAAATATACGACTATTCTTACCCGTTTTCCGCCGGAGCCCAACGGCTATCTCCATATAGGCCATGCCAAAAGTATTTGCTTAAACTTTGGATTGGCATTGAAATATGGAGGTAAAACCAATCTACGTTTTGATGATACCAACCCGGTAAAAGAAGAAACAGAATATGTTGACAGCATTAAGGAAGATGTAAACTGGCTGGGTTTTACGTGGGCAGAAGAACTATACGCCAGCGATTATTTTGACCAGTTGCACGGGTTCGCTGTAACGCTGATCAATAAAGGCCTGGCCTACGTAGACGATTCAAATGCCGACGAAATAGCTTCACTCAAAGGCTCCCCTACCGAAGCGGGAAAAGATAGTCCATACCGAAACCGAACCACCGAAGAAAACCTTGCTCTATTTTCCGATATGAAAGCAGGTAAATTTAAAGATGGAGAAAAAGTGTTAAGGGCTAAGATAGATATGGCGGCTAACAATATGCACATGCGTGATCCCATCATCTACCGGATTAAAAAAGCCCATCATCACCGCACGGGCGACGACTGGTGTATTTACCCCATGTACGATTTTGCGCACGGACAAAGTGATAGCATTGAAAACATCACGCACAGCATCTGTACGTTGGAGTTTATCCCTCACCGGGAGTTGTATGACTGGTTTATTGAAAAACTCGAAATTTTCCCATCCAAACAATATGAATTTGCCCGTCTCAATATGACCTATACGGTAATGAGTAAACGCAAACTATTACAACTGGTAATGGAAGGACATGTAACTGGCTGGGATGACCCCAGGATGCCCACAATAAGTGGTATGCGCCGCAGGGGGTTTACTGCAGATAGTATCCGTAATTTTTGCGATCGTATTGGTGTAGCCAAAAGAGAAAACCTGATAGACGTAAGCCTGCTGGAATTTTGTGTTAGAGAAGATTTGAATAAACTGGCCAATCGTGTAATGGCAGTGCTTGATCCGGTGAAACTGATCATTACCAATTATCCCGAAGGAGAATCAGAAGACCTGGTAAGTGAGAACGGGCCGGATGAATCTTATGGAACAAGGATCGTTCCTTTCAGTAAAGAATTGTGGATAGAAGGAGAAGATTTTATGGAAGTGCCGGCAAAGAAATGGTTTCGCCTGGCACCAGGTGCAATGGTAAGATTAAAGAGTGCATACATTGTGAAATGCGAAGGTTTTGTAAAAGATGATAATGGCCAGATAACGGAAGTACATGCCAGTTATATAGCCGAAACTAAAAGTGGCGGCGATGCCAGCGGACTCAGTGTCAAAGGAACGATCCATTGGGTGAGCGCCGCTCATGCCTTACAAGCGGAAGTTCGTTTATACGACCGGTTATTTAAAGTTGAAAATCCGGCGCAGGAGGAGGGTGATTTTAAAGATTACATCAACCCCGATTCGTTGCAGGTAATTGAAAATGCCTTTGTGGAGCCTTCCTTAAAAGATGCCGCTGTTTCCACCAATTATCAATTTATCAGGAAAGGATATTTTTGCCTCGATAAAGAAACTACAGCGGAGAAACTGGTGTTTAACCGGACCGTTTCGTTGAAGGATGCATGGGTAAAAGAAACAAAGAAAAATTAATAAACTTACTTAGGATAAAATAAAAATGCAGGTAGTTTACCTGCATTTTTATTTTATAGCAATACCCACTTTAGGGTATTGCCAACATATCATATATTCGATACTTTTACCGGGTAAACAGAACATCTATTCCATACACAGGAAATTCAAATAGTTTTAGGGGTCAATTTCAATTAGCAAAAAGCCGGATTTATTCCGGTTTTTTGCTATCTGTTTCTTTCAGCGCAAGATGCGGAAATGCAGATGCGATCAGCATAACAATGGTTGCAGTCAACATCAAAAAAATACCCGCTTTTTTTTCGGGGCAGTATGCATTGTAACAGGAAACATATAAAATATAAGTTTTAACTGCATAACCAACTGCCAAAGCACAAACGAACAAATTTGTTCTTTTGGCCCATATTTTCGGCAACAAGATCAGTACCATGGCAATTAAGCCAAGCATTACCAAAAATTTCCCAGGCTTGCCATAATTGTTACGGTAAGAATAAAACCCGGTAAATGTGCGGTCGGCTTCATTTACAATATGCAAATCGGCAAAATATGCCCATGGCAGAAAGCAGGAAATGATTAATAACAAACAGGCGGCTAAACCAACGCGGTGTAAAATTTTTGGAAGCATAATTAAAAAAAATCTGATTGAGGTTAGCTTTAATTTAAGCTGACATTTTCATTTAGATTCAAAATTATACAATTAAGTCTTTACATGGCATTATTCATGGGTGCATTTAAAATTGCCTCACTGAATATAAGGTTGCCAACAAATTTCAAAACCAAGGCTTACTTCAAAAGCAGTCATGAGATCGTGAATAGAAAAAAGCCTGGTATTACAATACAACCAGGAAGATGTGATCAACTTAGCCAGGCTAAAAAATATCATCTTCGCCCAGTTCGATATCGAGGACGAATATTTACTGCAGGTAAGGTTAGCCGGCACCATAGAAATTATAAAAGATTACGCATACCTCCTACCCTGCGATATTTACCGCCGCCGCAGTTTCGGTAAATACAACGACGCACCCCGAAGATCCCAATATCACTGCCCAAATGGTAGTAAGCGCCAAATTCCACGGCGACAAAATAAGCCTCTACCGGATGATTATACTAATGACGGACGTGGTAAAGTATAAACAGTTTGATATAATCACCTGTGTAAACAACAGGGACAGCCCGTTCCACCTCGCAAAAACCCTGGCAATGGGAATAGCCCTCCGCAAAAAAAACCCCTTTAAAGACTTCCTGAGCGACCACAATCAAAAAGCCATCCCTCAAATTAGTAACAAAAGCATCCTGATAGTAGATGATGTGATCTACAAAGGCACCACTATGAAGTTGGCTCTTGATGCGTGCAGCAAGCAGCGGCCGTTGAAGATTGATTTCCTGGCATTTGGGAAGAGCCAGCGGTATGCGTATTAGCCTGGCCAGGAAAACTTTACTAATATCCTTTATATGCTGGATTAATTAAAAAAATCATTTAATTTCGAACGGCATCTGTATTGACGCACCTTCCCAATAATTTGAATGACCAAATGCACCAATGATTTACAATGATTTATGAACTTTATCAGTTCACGTAATTGCGTAAATACAAACTTTGTGCGTTATTTTAACGGGCGTCGACTTCCAATTAACAATCCATTTATAAGCAATTAGGTTGTAAATTCATCTGCAAATTTCTCATTCATTTTTCAAAACATCTAAATGTCAACTAACCAACAAATAATTTTAGAAACTCTTCTACAACAACAAAAGTCAGTCTTAGATGAGAGTCTAAGTTCCGATGATTATTTTCATTTATTTGTAACGGAACAAGTTCTCAAAAATTATGAGTTATCATACGATGAAATTGAAGAAGGTATTGTAGACAATGGCGGTGATGGAGGAATTGACTCTATTTATACTTTCGTCAATTCCGAATTAATTCAAAGAGATACTGAAATGATCGATGGGAAAAGATATTCAAACATCGATGTATATATTTTACAAACCAAAAATACAACAGGTTTCTCCGAAACTGCTGTAGAAAAGTGCATCTCGTCCGCTTTGGATTTATTTGATTTAACTAAATCTATAGATCAATTACGCTCGGTTTATAACAATGAACTCTTAACTAATGTCAATGTTTTTCGCAAGCAATACCTTCATTTAGCCTCGAAATTTCCGGTTCTTAAGTTTCATTATTTTTATGCATCGAAAGGTGTTGATGTGCATCCAAATGTATCTCGAAAAGTAAGTAATTTATCAGATGCAATTAAAATCCTCTTTGATAAATCAGAAGTTATTTTTAGATTTTTAACTGCCAACGACCTTATTGATTTATCAAGACGGGAGCAGTTGAAATCAAAAGGAATTTTGCTGTCAGATAATCCAATCTCAACTCAAGATGGAGGATACATCGCCTTGGTGCCTATAAAGAATTATTTCAATTTCCTTAAAGGAGAGGATGGAGAATTACTTAAAAATTTCTTCGATGCAAACATTCGAGATTATCAAGGAGCTGTCGAAGTAAATAGTGCGATTAAGGATACTCTGATGATGTCACACCCTATTGAGGATTTTTGGTGGTTGAATAATGGAATTACTATTACAGCCTCAAATGCCTCTTTTGCAAGTAAAATTCTAAACATTGAGGATCCTCAAATTGTGAATGGGCTACAAACATCCTTTGAAATTTTTAACTACTTCAATGTAAATAAGGTTGAAAATGACCCTCGAAATGTTTTAATAAGAGTAGTGAAAACGACCGAGGAAGGAAGTAGACTGAAAGTAATTAAAGCTACTAACAGTCAAACAAATATTCCACCGGCATCTTTACGTGCAACTGACCCTATTCACAGAGACATTGAAGATTTCCTATTTGCAAAAGGTTTCTTCTATGACAGGAGAAAGAATTATCATAAAAATCAGGGAAGACCGATAACTAAAATAATCAGTATCCCTCATTTAGCTCAGATAGTAATGAGTGTTCTTCATCAAAAGCCTGATTATGCGAGGGCTAGACCATCGACGCTCATTAAAAATAATGCAGATTATGAGGGGATCTTTGACGTAAATATTCCTATTGAACTATACTACAAAGCAATCGCATTGTATCAAATTATTGAGGCTGGAATTAAGAATTTCCGAGATCCAAAATTATCCAGGGCACAAATTGGAGATATAAGGTTTCATGTTTGCATGTATGCATCGGCCAGAATAATAGGAAAAATGAGACCGCTTTCTAAAGACATTGCAAACATTAACCTCGGCCTTTTTTCTGAATCAATTATAAAAGAGTCCATACAAAATGTCTATTTAGTTTATGATATGATGGGTGGTAACGATTCAGTAGCAAAGGGAAAGGAATTTGTTACCGAAGTATTAGAACAATTGAGTCAGAATTTATAAAAAACAACTCCCTAAGGCGCAGGAATGAGGGGTAGATAATGTGTGATGGTTTTCTGTGCCCTGCCCCGTTACTCGCTTTCTCTTTCAGGCATTCCCTCTTACCCTGGCAATTAGCAAGGCCGTGGCGTTGCACCTCAGCCGTATTAAGTACCGTCACTACTCACTTCGCGGAAAACATCACCGCCATGCCACGACAATTACGCACTAGGTTTGAGACAGGGTTATCCGTATTTGAATTTTGCACTTTATACATTCCAATAAAATCATCTTTAACACTCAAAAATATATTATTTTTATTGGTCTATTTCCAAGTAAATCGCAATTTTATCATAGTAAATCTTGACTTATGAAATGGAGTTGGCTTTTAATTCTGACACTTATAGTTGGGATTCTTCAAATAATATCCGGTTATCTTACTGCAACAAAACAAACAAACTATGAAAAATCTAACAAATTAACAAAAGCTGGAAAGCTTATTGTTTTCATTATGTTTTTTTCGGGCATTGTAAATATTATTTCGCACCTCATTGACAGTTATAATAATGCTCAAGAGAGCAAAAAAAATGAAAAAATAACAAAATCAATCCTCGATAATACTGACCGAATTAATGATCCTTTTTCACCATTTAACTTAACAGTTGTGGTATCAATTCCTTTTTACCAAATAAAAAATCGCGTCCTAATTGACAGTTTAAAAATAATTAAAGATTCTATTGAAAATAGATTTGATTCATGGAGTAAATTTGATTTAACTCAAATATCTGCAACGCGAAATAAATTGGAGACGGCAAAATTAAATGGTAATAAAGAAAAAATTATCTTAGATCAGATTAAAAACCCAGGAAAGTTGACATTTTATTTTTATGATCATGACACCACTGGTTTAGGATTTGATTCCTTAATTAAAAAATCTGATATTATTGAAGTTACTCATCCGAATGGCAATGTTTCATACGAAGAAGACAAAGTAAAAAAGAGTGTGCTTGTATTATTTGAACATCAGGAATTTTATATAATTACAATCATACCCAATATTAAAATCCTTCGTTTTAGTCACATCAAATATAAAAAAAGTCTGCAAGGCTTAAGTGATTTAATAAATCAATATTTATTTATAGCCCCATCCGGATTAGAAGGCAAAATGGAATTTAAATATATGAGTATTGAGACAGGAAAAGATTTTTCAAAAATTTTCCTTTTAGGCCAAGAAGCGGGCCTTACTGAAGTGTCAATTCCTCCATCCAAAAATAAATTTTATGTACACAGATTTTCAAGGACAGAATTGATGCCCGAATAAAAACAATAACTACCCCATCTTGCCTCAGGCGCAGGGATGAAGTGCAGCCAATATGCGGCGGCTACCTGTGCCCGGCTGGTTAATCGCTTTCCCCCAAGGCGCAATAATGAAGTGTAGCCAATGTGCGAGTGCTTCCTGTGCCGGTTAATCTTCCTTGCAACGTCTCATCGAGCCTTAGCATGGCTGGGGACGTTGCGCTTCGCAACAATATACTACCCATAATTCGGTAACAAAAGCGTCCTGATAGTGGATGATGTAATCTACAAAAGCCCAAACATGAAACTGGCTCTCGACGCCTGCCGCAACCGTCGAAGATCCATTTCCTCGCATTTGGAAAGAGTTACCTGTATGCATATTATCTGAGTCTAATAAATAAATCATTTAATTTGGAATGGTAGCGTCGTTGACGCACCTTTACAATAATTTCAACGATCCACTGCGCCTTTTATTTTCATCAATTTTAAGAATTAGCCGATTCATGTACTTACATAAAATGGAATCGTCACAGGCAATTTTATTGAAGGTTATACCAAAAATCAAACAAGATGTCAAATGAAAGGTAAAATCATAAGAATAGAAACCTATTTCTGCTTAGAAAATTCTTATGTGGAGTATATGTGGGTGAGAATTTACATAGATAAATGTTTCAAACCATTAATAACTCCCTTTTTTGATTTTATGGAAATTTTCCCCGGTGACTCCAATGACCTTGAAAAGCTAATTAATTCTGAAATAGAATGGTTCCTTATAAATACAAAGAATTCTGACGTGAAGATTTTAAATGAACAAAAAGAAAATTTTATTTATGCTTCAATTTCAAAAATTATATACTCCCTAAATTATGACAGTAACCCATCTTTTGATTTTAAAAAAATAGCATTTTACCAAAATGGAAGACGTTTTGACTCTGATAAAAGGTTAATGATTTATATGGAAAACAAAATAATGATTTATAAAGAATTTGATTTGCCATATGATGCATTTTCATATTCAACGGGAAATTACATATTATACAAAAAAAATGAACAAACAAGTCTTTTAGAAATTATAATACACCGTCATTGTCGTGCATTCTATAATAAGGAAAGATTTTTCAATACATATAATGACTTAGAAAAATTTTTACCCCACTTAGACCTTTTTAGACAATATACTCTAACCCGCCATTCGAATCAAACAAGATATAATTTTGATGATGTTGTAAATGATGCTTTCGAGGGTGATTATTCAAACCTTTGGAATATAGATTAATGGAAGCCATTATATTAAATACAGTTTACAATTACAATTACTTAAACCCTAATATTGAGTTATATATTAATAAAGCTCCCTTTTTACTTAAGGTTAATCAGATATACTTTAATAAAATCATATCATTGAAATCAATTTATCTTGAAAAACTTATTGGAAGCAAAATAAAATTTGAATTTCTAAAAAAGGGGGATAAACTAAACAATACTTCATCCAAAAATTGCAAATATGATAATTCATATTTTAAATATTTAGAGTTTGACATAAACTATATTTCAAAAAACACAAATGAATTAAATTTTGCCAAAGTAATTAGTAAAGAATTCTATTTTGACAAAGTAAGCGCAGATCCACACTTCTGGAATTATTATAGACATATGTACGTGCCCAAATTAAATTTTTATTCAGACTCAACCATTGTTGGCAAAATTGACATTCTTGATATCTCAAACTTTTATACGTGTTTATTTAAAGAAACAAATATTTTTCGAAAAGAAGCGAATTGTTTACAAAATAAAAGTGATGAGATTGACATAACTATTGAAATTCGAATTGAAATAAATGAGATAAAGTTTTCAAACAATATAGATAGTAAAGAAAACAAAAAAATAAAAGCATTGTATAAAAGGCTTTATGAAAAGAGCCATCGAACATTTCAGACAATTGACTATGACCTTTATGAAGAGTTAAAATTTTTCATAGAATCGTATTAGTTAATAAATACTGCCTATAACAACAATGCTTACCCCTCAGACGCAGGAATGAGGCTTAGCCACCGTGCAATTGTTTTCTGTGCCGGTCGGTTAATCGCTTTCTTAAAAGCAAAATCACCTAAAGCAATGAGCCAAGCCTTGGTGTGATCGGTAAATAACAATGCACAACATTTGGCAATTAAGAGTACACACCTTTTGGCAAATAGCACTGCACAACTTCGGTAAATAGCAATACACAGTCTCGGTAAATAAGAATGCTCATTATCGGTAAATAGCAGTGCA
>JANPIJ010000338.1:0-6940 GCA_031424955.1 Ferruginibacter sp.
ATCTTTCCAATCTGCTGGTGAATAATACCAACCCAGCTTGATTCCCGCTGCATGCGCAGCCGATGCCAATTCCTTGCAAACATCTCTGTTAAAAGGAGCATTCATTATATTATACGGGGTGGTTTTAGTATCCCAGTTACAAAACCCATCATGATGTTTTGCAGTAAATACAATGTATTTCATTCCACCTGCTTTTGCAGCAGCAACCCATTCAGCGGCATTGAATTTTTCAGGGTTAAAACGCAGGTACAAAGAATCGTATTTCGCTTTACCATAATCCTCCCTGCTCCAGCTTATTTCCTTACCAATTAAAGACACCGGTCCCCAATGTACAAACATGCCAAAACGGGCATCCTGCCACCATTTTAGATTTGGATTATTTGCCTTTTTTGAGATAACATCGGGTTGGGCAAAACTTACAACCGAAAACAATAACCCGGTAATACACAATAATATTTTTTGCATGTGCTGTTTCTTTTTATAATCGCTTACTATCCTGGTAAATTAATTTAACCGGTCCTGCTAAACCAGCGGGTTTCAATGGACTATCTTTCCGGTAATAATACCAGATAGAAAAAGTTTTTCGACCTTTTGACGGACGGGGCTGATTTTGTAAGAACCATTCAGGATAGGCTTTCATGGCCCTTCCATTGGTTCCTCTATCGGGCCCCCATTCAAAATCGATGGGTTCCTGCTCATCACCAATCAACCGGTTTGCCCAGTTGTTTGTTACTTCAATTTCCAGCTTATTGATTCCGGCTTTTACATTCCCGGATACGTCCATTGTATAAGGTGGGTACCACAATACGCCCATGGCTTTGCCATTTATTTTAACGGCTACTATATCATTCACTATTCCCAAATCCAACAAAACCTTCTTTCCGGCTTTTAGGAGTGCTGCATCAATATTGATTGATTTTGTATAAACTGCAGTGCCGGCAAAATATTTGATCCGCTGGTCATTGTGCTTGCTAAAATCGATCAACGAAGGGAAATTTACTATGAATGGAGCCTCCAGTTTCGGTTGCATTTCCACCTTCCAGGCACCATTAATTTCAACCTCAGTTGCTGTATTAATAGTAAGCGTATTAGTTTTTCCGGAAGCATAGGTAACCCTGGCTTTTGCAGCAGCAGGCGAAGTTATAAACGATTGATTGTTGATGGTTGTTTTAATGTCTACACCCCGATCGCCCTCAATAATTTTCAAGTCAACCGGATGGTCAGCTTTGGAAGTCGGCTTTCTGAAAACAATAAAAGCAGATTGAAAATCATTCAATTTTATTTGAACAAATGTTCTGCCTTGTTCAACTTTCCATACGGGCGCATTGCAGATACTACCATTTTCTGCCTGCCAGATTTCAGGCTGCCTGTCTTTTATGTTGAAGGAAACAATGATGCTTTGCGGTTCACTATGCAGATTGGCTACAAAATAAACCTCCCCGTTTTTTCCGGTACGATGCAGAAGTTTTATAAGATGCGCCGAGTCTGCCTGCTCAATAGAAAAGTCAGGCAGGATCGAAAACTTAGTTAAAGCTTCATTGATGTTGTTAAATACAAAACCTTTGCCATACTGATTTTGTGTTCCACTACCCCATAATTCATTGGCCATCAAAAGCTCTTCATTGTCACATCCCGGGAAGTTTTTAAGGCTATAAGATTGATTGGGTTTTGAACCTGCAATACTTGCCCCCTGCATCACCAACAGACTCAGTTTTTTTAATACTTCAGGCAATATCTTATTTCCTTTGGGTAGTACGATAAATGGATAAGTTCTTCCGGAAGCTAATACCAATTTCCCATCTGCCACTCTAATTTCCTGTTGTAAAAAATCATTTTTTGCAATCACATCAGACCGGTCATTAAGCGGTGTTTCCAGGCACAGATAATCAGCTACCTGCTCACCATATTGAAGCATAGCTTGTGTGCGGGCCAAATAAGTGAAGAATGCTTTACCTGGCACTGCCCAGGTTTGGTTTCTCCCAAAATGCGTACCCCACCAGCCCATGCCCATGCCCGGTTGGTATTGATCATCAAACGGCTGGTGTACCCAATGGTGCAGGATCAGGCGGTTTACACCCGATGCAAATGCACCTGTGGCAGAAGGTTTCAAAAAAGCAGGATCTTCTGTAAACTGGCTCAGGGCAGGGCTTCCTGTAAACGCTTCTGCGCCAACAATGGTGCGGCCCGCAGCTCTTGCCGCTGCAGTAATATTATTACCAATACTTCCTTTCTGGTTACTCCAGAATTCGCCCATTGGGATATCAGCCATTGCGGAACCTTGCGGCGTATTAAACGGGCCGCCATACGCTTCAAACTGCAATTGCAGGCCAGCTTCCTGCAACCTCTTTTTTCCAATATTCCAGCCATTCTCAAAATACAATTGATTGATCACATCTTTATAATCCCAATCAAACCGGGCCGTTTGCTCTTCAGTCATACGAATTCTTTTGTCCTGCATTGGCGCAGCGCCGTTGTTGCTAATGCTGTATTCATTGGTGATGGAGGATGTAAATGACAATATCCAGGGCAATGGATCATAACCCTTTATTTTGATAAACTGGTCTCTGAAATCGGGCGTCCAGTTTTGATAACCCGCTTCATAACTATCAATGAGGATGTGTTTAAAACTATTGCCGAGATATTGCCCAAGGTATTTTTTTACCGGATCCAATACCTGGTTCCAGTGATACTCAGATTGAGCAGCACTCATTTTATCGGCTTCAAAAGTTCTGCCAATAATTTCATCCGGCAAAGGATGCGGCACCGACATGGTAGGCGCATAACCTAACCGGTAAATGATCCAGTCGCCTGTTGGCAATGCCTTTATCTGAATTCCGGATGTATCAAAGTAGCTGGTGAAATCTTGCTCCTTGTTAAATCTTGCAGAATCGGCGAGAGGAATGGCAAGGTAGGCAATGTCTTTATACCAGATTGAGGGTGCAGGTGGCAATCCTTTTGAACCCCAGCCATCGGATGTAACCGGATCAGGTTGACTAATTTTTATAAAACTTTTGTCCCTGTCTTTTACGACGATCCTTTTCCATACCAACTTTTTCATGCCACGCTCCTGGTCAATCCAGGGACCACCTGTGGTTGAATAGCCTGCCGTATTGTGCAAGCCAATTTCCAATCCCAATCTCTTTGCTTCTGCTGCCGCATGTTGAATGGCTTCCCAGTAAGCAGGACTGCGATAAGTTTGTTCCGGCCAGGGATTGTTCAGTGTAGGCATGTGCGACTCCTGAACAGCTGATGCTAAATTAAAAATGGTAGCACCGCCAATCCCCTGCGCTTTCATGGCTTCAAGGTCTTTTGTAATACCCGCCTTTGAAAAATTGGAACCCATCCAATGCCACCACACATAAGGCTTTACCGATGTAGGTGGGTTTAGAAAATCCGACTGCAAAATATCTTCCCGGGCAGTTGTATTTTGTGCACCCAAAGTAAATGAAAGGAAACAAAAAATATAAATGAATTGCGCAACTGAAATTTTCATCTGAACAAGTTTAATCATTGTATTTTTTTAGTGTTTGAAAATAAACACAATAGCTAATTAATAGTACTCCCATTTTTACGAATTGTAAGTAATAATTCACATCAAATACTTAATTCAACATTTACAACTTAACCTCATAGGTTTCACTCCATTCACTTTGTACTTCGTATTGTTCAAACACACACATCCTTACATAATAAGTTAATCCCTGTTTTAGATCGGGTATATAACAGGCTCCTTTATTTTTAACCTGCATGATATGTGTATCTGATGAAAAACCCGGTGAGGTACTATATTGCACCTCGTAGCGATACTCCCCTTTTTCACTGCTATAGCCTAAACTGATTCCATTTTGAAATACCGTTACGCCCTTAATTACCGGTGGCAATTTACCATAGTTGGTAATAGCTTCTTTGTGAATAACAGATTTGGATTCACCAAAATGGTTGATGGCTACCAGTTGTACCTGGTAAACCTTGCCAATATTGCCAATGGCTGGTAATTTCGCAGTTTCAATATAATTATCAATGGTATTGACCGTTGAAATATTGAGTTCACTTTCCCCATATAACAATTTATATTCGGATGCAAAATTTACGTGATCAAAAACAACCCTTATTTTGTTACCATTGTTGAACACTGCCTTTATAACGGGCACTTGCGGTACTGTATAATAGATAGTGGTATCCATCAATGTATAGCTAGTTGGACTTACTAAAGATATTTTCCTTGCGGCAATTGCCTGGTTGGACACTTCCTGTGCAAATGATTTGGTGAAGGCAGGATCACCCGGATTTACCGTTTGAATTGTAATGGCGGATCTTTTTAATGACTGGCCCTCTTTTCCAATATCTTCACAAACCAATTTATATTCCTTTAATGTGTAAGCAGGCAGATCCAATCTGTTTCGGGGCTGAAGATTTACTTCGGTACTGTTGTTATTATTTTTTACCGTGAGCGACCTGAAGGGGGAAAATTCTTTTCTGATAATTTCAAATGCCCTTTTTTTATTACCGTAAACATCCACCACACCCCAATCCCTGTTTTGCGATATTTTACTATCCCATGAAAGATTAGATGTACGGTAATCACTTCTGTAATCATTGTAGGTCCACAAAGATGCGCCAAAGCAATACTCCAAGTTGCGCAACTCGTTAAACATTTCCGGAAAATTTCCGGTGGAAGTATTGATGTCTTCACCAATTAAATTACCACCACATTCTGATATAAAAATCAATTTGCCAGGCTGGTTATTGTGCACGGATGCCACATTTTTTCCCCATGCACCGTAGGTATTGTAGGGAACAAAATCACCAAATTGCGAAGGATCTTCCTTTTGATGATTCGCCGTATGAGAAACCAATACAACCAGTCGTGAATTGTCGAGACTATCCTTCACAAACTGAATGGCCTTTTCTCCATACTCCATCACTTTTGTGTTCTTGCTTTTGTCCCCGATTTCGTTACCTACACACCAGCCAATAATAGCCGGATGATTGAAGTGATTGTTGACCAATTGCCGCATCCATTGCCTTGCAATTGGATTGTCAGGATCTGTTAGTTTGGTAGTACCCCAAAGTGGTATTTCTGCAATTACCAATATGCCTTTTTCATCCAGGTAATCGTACACATCTTTGGGCAGGGGCATGTGAGAAAGCCGGGTGATGTTTACACCCAGTGCTTTCATATTGTCAATATCCCTTTTAAATACCTCCGGTTGCAATGTATTGCCGGTAAGGCGGTCATCCGCTACCCAGTTGAGTCCCATCGCTCTCACAGATTCTCCATTCAATAAAAACCTGCCACCGGTAATTTCAACTTTACGAATACCAAAACGATCATTTATTTCATGTACGATCGTACTGCCCTTTTTAATTTGAACTTTCAGGTTATACAGGTTAGGGAAATCAAAATGCCATAATTGAACATCCTTTGCGGCGAGCGAAAAATTAATTTTGGCGGTTTTAATATTGCTGTTGACAAATGTTATTTTTTGTGAACCGATTTTAATCAGCTTTCCTTTAGAACTAAGTTCATACACTAAATCAACCACTTCATTTACCTGGTTACCATTGGAGAAAGCGGCATTGAAAGATATTGCAGCAGTGCCTTTTTTAAGATCCGGGGTAGCTGTTATTTTTACAGATTCAATGTGCATTGGATCATCCACCAGCAATGTTACCGGACGCCTGATACCGCCCCAACTCCAATAGGCACCGCTTCTAAAGCTATTGTCGGCGCAAACCACCAAACTATTTTTGAAACCCTCTTTTAATAGTTTGGTGACATCAAAGTCATTTGAAAGAAAGCCGCCGGATATATCACCTATCAGCACACCATTCAGCCATACTTTGTAGGCTATGCCTACTGCTTCAAAATTTAACCGTACACTTTTGCCCGCTATACCAGCAGGCGAATTAAATACCGTGCGATACCAGCCTTTACCGGAAAAATCAGCATACTCATTGCGGATATCCCAATTGCCGGGTACGGCTAACCGATCCCAACCTGCATCATTAAAACTGCTGCTGAACCACTGCTGCGTTTCTCCCTTGCCGTAATAATCTGCTTTAAAATTCCACATTCCATTGAGGGAAATTATTTGTCCCGCCTGGATATCCTGGTTTGAATGGGGCGAATTATCCTGTGCGGTTAAATGCATTACAGAAAAGATAAAAAACGCAACCAGTAAAATAATTGGTGAGATTTTTTGAACCATTTTAAAGTATATTATATTTTTTATACAAACTGTTTCTAAAGTTGCCTTTAATCATTATTTAAAATGAGATCTGGTTACAGCTGTTTTTCCGACTTATTATTCAATTTTTAATTGATAAATGAATTGTTTTATTTCTTATAAAAATTATTAACAAGGTATCGGCTATGAGCTTCCTGGTTTAAACAAATTTTCAACCACATAGGCACAATAGAACACATAGAAAAACCATTTCTTAAACGAGGCTGTTTTTTATTAGCTCTTCTTTAAATTAACACTTATACCCGCTCTAATTGCTAACCACTTTGAAAACATGTTGCGCCACTTTTTTGCCAATATCATTTAGGCCCTCCTGGTTATAATGCACATTGTCTTTCATCCAGTTTCGTTCAAAAAAAAAGTTGGTGTCTTCATACACCACGTACACCCGTTTCATAGTTTTGGCAACAGCTGCCTGTATCTCCCTCACCTTATCATTGCCTGCTTTGGGCCTGCCGGATTGGTAGCCGGTTTGTACAATAAAAAAGGGTAGTTTTTTGCCATAGATATTCCTGAAGCGTATGATCAAATCTTTTAAAGCCGCCTTAAAAACCTCCGCTGTTACTTTACCATCGTTGATGGCATTAGCATCCCGCTCGCCCTGCATCCAAATGATGCCCGTTAAAGGAATGCCCGATTTTATTATTGCCTTGCTTGTTTTTTCAACGGCATCTGCAAATAATTTTCCACTG
>JANPIJ010000339.1:0-25934 GCA_031424955.1 Ferruginibacter sp.
ACAACAGGCAAATAAGGTGCTGCTGAAAGATTCGTCCATCAGTACCGGGCATATAGGCATCAGCATTTATGAACCGGCTACCAATACCTGGTGGTATAACTATGATGCAACAAAATATTTTGTACCCGCTTCCAATACCAAATTGTTTTCGTTGTATGCCGGTTTGAAATATTTGGGCGATAGCCTCCCGGGTGTCCGGTACGAAGTTGATAAAGATTCAAACCTGTTAATACAACCAACCGGCGATCCTACCTTTCTTCATCCTGAGTTTTCACAACCCGTTTATCAATTTCTAAGCAATTATAAAAAGATCACATTTACCAATGGGAAATTTACCGATGATTTTTTAGGGCGGGGCTGGGCATGGGATGATTATAAGGAATCTTACCTCACGCAAAGAAGCAACTTTCCTGTTTATGGCAATTTAATCACAATCAAAAAAAATGGCAATGATGTGAGCTTTAGTCCCGGCAGTTTTCAATACCATATCGAACCGAATACAAACCTGCAAAATGGCTTCGACATTGAGAAGAAATGGGACAGCAATATTATCGGCATCACTGCCGGAACCAACCAGCGTATGTACGTTCCCATTACCCCCAATGCAACCGATATTTTAGCCATGTTGCAGGACACGCTGCATAAGCCCGTTATCGCCGACCCTGGTAATACCCGGAAATTGAAGTACCTCTTTCGTTCCCAACCATCCGATTCACTTTTTAAACCCATGATGCATCGCAGTGATAATTTTTATGCAGAGCAAACATTGCTGATGGCAGGCAACGAACTGCTGGGTTATATGAATGATGGCAAGTTCATTGACACCCTGCTAGGTACCGATCTGAAAGACATTCCCCAAAGGCCTAAATGGGTGGATGGCAGCGGGCTTAGCCGTTACAATTTATTTACTCCGCAATCACTTGTATACATCCTCAATAAAATGAAAAATGAATTTGGGCTGGAACGTTTAAAGAATATTTTACCAACCGGTGGAGAGGGTACTATAACCGCTTATTTTAAAAATGATGCAGGGTTTATATTTGCCAAAACAGGCACCCTTAGCAACCATTGTGCATTAAGCGGTTTTATCATCACCAAAAAGAATAAGCTGCTTATTTTTTCTATATTGGCCAATCATTATCAAACAAATGCCACACCTGTCCGCAGGGCAGTTGAAAAATTCCTGTCGGCCATCAGGGAAAAATACTGATCACCTGCCAAACATCCTGTCCAGTTCATTCTTCTTAAAAGCCGTGTAGGTGGGCTTGCCATTAGGGGTAATATTGGGCATTGCACAAACAAACAAATCCTGCACCAGCGATTTCATTTCTTTTTGTGATAACGCTTTGCCTGCCTTGATGGCCTGTTGCCAGGATAAGGAACGCAATAGCTTTTCCCTTTTACTATATTTCAAATCGTTGCTGAAATGTTTGTATTGTTCCAGCATTTTCTCAATAGCGGTTTTTTCACTGCCCTGGTCCACATCTGAAGGCGTACCCTGTATTACAAAGGTGTTGTTGCCAAAGGGTTCTATATGATACCCCAGGTAATGCAGGTCGGGTAACAGTTCGTTTAATATTACGGTATCGGTGGCGGTCAATTCCATGGTTTGTGGAAAAAGGCTTTGTTGTATGGCCAATGGTTTACCTGCTACAGCTTTCATAAACCGCTCGTACAATATTCGTTCATGCGCATTTTGCTGATGAATAACAATAAACCCGGCATCGTTTTGCACGATGATGTAGGTGGAATGCATTTGCTGCAATGGTGTGTCATCCTGAATTTGCTGGCGCTTTTCTGTAAAAAGCGGTATAGTATCCTTAGTAGCCGTGCCAACAGTTGTTACCGGTAACTGATCATCCGTTGCCCCAGGTTGTTCTTTTGAAACCGGTTCATAAAAATCCCTCCAGTGTTTCAACTCACTTTTGTTTTCAATAAAATGCGCCTGGTTCTTTTGGGTAAATGTGTTGTAAAGCGAGGAGGATGCAACCGATGATTTTCTCTCCTCAGTAAACGGCTTACTTACCGCATCGAGGTGTTGAATAGAGGAGTCCAGTTCAAAATCCAGTGTAGGCGATATGCTGAACTGCGCCAGTGAATGCTTTACCGCACTTTGCACAAACGCATATACTATCTTTTCATCCTCAAACTTTATTTCCTGTTTGGTTGGATGCACATTGATATCGAGTTGGGCCGGATCCAGATCAATAAACAACGTGTACATCGGGAAGCTATCTTTTGCAATCATTGAATCAAAGGCACCCATTACCGCATGGTTGAGGTAGGCGCTTTTTATGAACCGGTTGTTTACAAAAAAATATTGATCGCCCCTTGTTTTCTTGGCAGTTTCCGGTTTTCCTACAAAACCATAAATATTCATGTAATCGGAATGCTCCTGCACACTAACCAGTTTTGCACTGTAACTATTGCCTAACAACTGAACAATGCGTTGCTTTAAAGTACCCCGCTCCAGGTGAAACACCTCCTGGCCATTGCTGGTGAGCGAAAAGAAAATATCGGGGAATGCCATTGACACGCGGATGAACTCATCCACAATATGCCTTAATTCTGATGGATTACTTTTTAGAAAATTCCTGCGGGCCGGTACATTAAAGAACAGGTTCTTCATGGCAATGCTGGTGCCTTGCTCCATGGCAATTGGTTCCTGTTTTTTCACGACACTGTTATCAATTTCAATATAGGTACCGGTGGTTTCCTCCTCTTTTTTTGATTTTAATTCTACCTGGGCTACGGCAGCAATACTCGCCAGCGCTTCGCCCCGGAAGCCCATGGTTTTAATATGAAAAAGATCTTCTATATTCCTGATCTTGGAAGTAGCGTGCCGTTCAAAACTCATCCGGGCATCGGTTTCGCTCATGCCTTTACCGTTATCAATTACCTGTACCAGTGCTTTTCCTGCATCGTTTACAACTAATTTAATTTGGGTAGCGCCGGCATCTACGGCATTTTCCAGCAATTCCTTAACAGCACTGGCCGGCCGCTGAATAACCTCGCCGGCGGCTATTTGATTGGCGATATTATCGGGTAATAATTGAATGATATCAGGCAAAATAACTCCTTTCTTTTTTGCAAAAATACGTAGATAAATATTGGAGTAATTGATAAATGTGGCACATCCCGTACCCGATTCGGGAATAGTGAATAAATGGATAATTTGAGACCCGAAATTCAGGCCAGTTCGTTTTTGAAAAAAAATGATGGCTTAAAATTTTCCTATTCCCAAATATCCAGGAGATTCACTTCGACCGTACAATCGGGATGCAGGGTAAACTGGTACTTATCCGGATTAACAGATACCGGCTCATATTGAGCATTTATATATTCGTATATCTCTACCTTTTTAAAATGAGGATCAATAATCAGGTAATATTTTACCTTTTGCGATTGATACAGTTCCATTTTTTCTCCCCGGTCTTTGGAAGCAGTAGCGGGTGATAATATTTCAACAACCAATACAGGTGGAAAATCAAGGAATTTTTTTTCAATTTTATTACATACTACCAGCAAGTCAGGTTGTACGACGGTATCATTTGCTATCTTCCAATCCAATGGCAGGTATGTGGTACAATTTTTACACTTCTCCAAAGCTTCATCAAATCGCCTTGATAATAACAGATTTGCTCTTTGATGAGTTGGCACAGGTAAAGGGCACATAGCATAAGGCATTCCTTCAATCAGCTCCCAGTTACCCTCCCATTGGCAGTAATCATCATAAGTATAATAAGGCCGGTATTTTGCTGCAATTGACATGGCGTAAAGTTAAAAATAATTTTTCAAAAGCATTAACTCTGTAAAACTTCCTATTTTGCGAGTACAATCTGTTCTATATTATGATGAAAGTTTATCTATGCTGCTATTGCGCAATTATTTTGTCCTTTACAAAAATGAATGGTCTCAACCAATACCCGCTGCCAGATACAAAAGCAAATGCCTGGGTAGACAGTGTTTTTAAAACATTAAGCCGGGATGAACAGATCGCCCAATTGATGGTAGTTCGTTTATCTACTTACGATGCAAAAAACAAGACCGCTATTTTTTTTGATGATAAGGTAGACAGCCTGGTAAGGCAATACAATATCGGTGGCATCTGTCTTTTCCAGGGCAGCCCGGTAAAGCAGGCTACCATTCTCAATAAATTACAGGCTGTTGCCAAAACGCCCATCCTCATGTGCATTGATGCAGAATGGGGCGTTGGCATGCGGATGATTGACAGCGTGCTGCCACTGCCGCATCAAATGATGCTGGGTGCTGTTTCAGACGCACATATTGCATATCAATACGGCCAGGTAGTGGCCGAACAATGTAAGCGCATCGGCATACAGGTTAACTATGCACCGGTAGTGGATGTTAATAATAATCCAAACAACCCGGTCATCAACGACCGCAGCTTTGGTGAAGACAAATATAAAGTGGCCCTGTTCGGTACCCAATACATGAAGGGCATGCAGGATATGGGCGTAATGGCCTGTGCAAAACATTTTCCGGGTCATGGAGATGTATCAGTGGATTCTCATTATGATTTACCTGTCATCAATAAAACAATGGCGCAACTGGATTCATTGGAACTATATCCCTTCCGTGAAATTTTTAAGGCGGGTATCGGCAGCGTAATGATCGCACATTTGTACATACCCGCTATTGATAATACAGCAAACCGGGCCACTTCTATTTCAAAAAATAATGTAACCGGCCTCATGCGAAATCAACTGGGTTACCAGGGATTAACCTTTACCGATGCGCTGGAAATGCAGGGCGTGAAAAAATATTTTCCCGATGGGGAAGCCTCTGTTCAATCATTGATAGCAGGCAATGATATGCTTTGTTTACCGGGTGATGTACCCATGGCTATTGAAAAAATTAAAGCTGCCATCAATGATAAACAGTTAAGCTGGCAGGATATTGAGGAACATTGCAAAAGAGTATTGATGGCAAAATATGAATACGGCCTTACAAAATTGAGACCCATTAATACCCAAAACCTGACGGCTGACCTCAACAGCAAAGTGAGCGGGATGAGAAAATTAATTGCTGAGAATGCACTGACCGTTTTAAACAAAACAGACGATACTTTTTTTTCACTTATACCATCCAACAACAATAAAAAAAATGATGTGGTATATATTGGTATTGGTATCAGTACTGATAATGGTTTAGCAAAACGCCTGCGGGCCGATTACAATGCGGATGTATTTTATTTTCCTAACCAGAAGGATGCCACCAGGATTTTATCCAGTGTGTACCTGATAAAAAACAGGTACAAAAAAGTGATTATTGGTGTCCATGCTTATAACCGCACACCGGCCAATAATTTTGGTGTCAGTCCCTTTTCAATTGAGCTGGTAAAACAATTACAGGAGCAAACCAATTCCGCCACATTTGTTTTTGGAAATCCATACGCCATTAAAAATTTCTGTGAGGCACGCAACCTGGTAGCCTGTTACGAAGACGATACTATCATACAAAACACGGCCGCAGATTTACTACAGGGAAAAATCGCCGCCAAAGGAAAGTTGCCGGTTACCGTATGTGATGCTTACCCGTTTGGAAGCGGCATTGTTGCGGGATCCTTTTTATTGCCAAGAGTAAAACCCGCTGAGGTTGGCCTGGATGAAGAGAAGCTGATGAAGATTGATTCCATTGCCAACAACGCCATCAGTAAGGGCGCCACACCCGGTTGCGTGGTAATGGTGGTAAAGGACGGTAAAATCGCTTACAACAAAGCGTATGGTCATTTTAATTATGACAATGCAGAACCGGTTACAACAGAGTCGGTGTACGATATGGCGTCTGTTACAAAAATCTGCGCCACCACCATTTCCGTCATGAAATTGTATGAGCAGGGAAAACTGGATTTAAAGAAGACATTGGGAGATTACCTGCCCATGGTAAAGGGTACCAATAAGGAGAATTTATTAATTGAAAATATTTTATTGCATCAGGCCGGGCTGGTTGCTTACATTCCTTTTTATAAGGAAACCCTGAATGCGGCAGGCGTGCCTCTCACAAAATACTTTTCCACTACAATCAATGATTCCTTTAAGATAAGAGTGGGAGATAATTTATTCCTGCGCAATGACTATAATGATACCATGTACCGGCGCATATTAAAAAGTCCGCTGGGCGCCACAGGCAAATATGTTTACAGCGACAATGACTTTATTTTTTTAGGCAAAATTGTAGAAGCGCTTAGTGGCATGCCATTAGACGAATATGTGCACCAGCAATTTTACTCGCCGCTTGGTTTAACCACGGCAGGATTTAAACCAAGAGAACATTTGCCACTCAACCAGGTAGCGCCCACGGAGAATGAAAAGGAATTCAGAAGGCAGTTAGTACGCGGTGATGTGCATGATCCCGGTGCAGCTATGTTTGGCGGTGTGGCAGGACATGCCGGCCTTTTCAGCAATGCGAATGATATCGCAGTGATTATGCAGATGCTGATGAACGGGGGTGAATTGAATGGTAGGCGTTACCTGCAAAAAGAAACGGTTGACCTGTTCACTGCATACCACAGTTCCATCAGCCGTCGGGGACTTGGTTTTGATAAACCGGAAAAAGACAATGCTACCCGCCCGGAACCCTATCCCAGTTTATCCGTATCGCCACTTACCTTTGGCCATACCGGCTTTACCGGCACCTGCACCTGGGCCGATCCGGCAAAAAAATTGGTGTATGTATTTTTAAGCAACCGGGTAACCATCAAAGAGGGCGGGGACAGCGGCCTGCTTTTAAAGATGAATGTGAGGCCGGCTATTCATGAAGCGATTTATAAGGCGATGGTGGAGGGAGGAACGAAATAAAAGAGGCGAATTTATTTCTTCAAACGTTTTATTTTTTTTTCAGGATTTTGACTTGCATGAAAAACACTATAGATAATTACTGTACTTTCCTCAAATTCATAAACCACAACGTAAGGGTATTTTTTAATGCTGCTTGCCTGAAATGTTTATAAACCCGCTTGTATGTTTTGGGATTGTTGAGGATGATATTTATTACGATTTCTAATTGATCTATAAAACGGACTTCCAGGCCTTTAACTTTTTGGGAATAATAACGTGCAGCTTCAACAATCTCATTTTTAGCTTCTGCTTTTATTTCAAGATTGTATCCCATTATTTAGATTTTAAAGCAGCGGCTTTCACATTTTGCCAGGTATAAGATTTACTGTCGCCATTTTTATGTCTTTCTTTCCGGGCATCTAATTCACTTTTCATCGCAGTAGTCAATTCGAAATCTGTTTCTTCGGCTTTATTAGATACAATTGTGTAGACCGCCTCCAGAAAATCCTTGTCATTAATATCATTAACAGCTTTTGCAATATGCTGCTTTAATAAGGTGGTTGTCATAATAATTATTTGTTTCCTAAAATTACAGACTTATTTGGTAAAGGACTTAAACAGCGCCGGTATTTTTGCAGTGAATTTTTTGTTGATGTTGAGGACAATGTATCCATTATAATCCGCATAAACAGGCAACAATGGCTGCTCTGGGCTAAGGGCAACCCGGTTAACAGGCTTTCCCTTTTTCGACACGCAAGTCCACCGGTGCCGTTGTTGCGTATGCAGCACGGGCAAATGTGCGTAAGGGTACCAACAACAAAACTTACTGTTTACATTTAATTGGTGTCAGCCTAAAAAGCTGTTGAAGTAAAGAAATGTATTTTAGTTGCCATAATACAAGGCAATGTATGACCAAAACATTTTATTCCACTTTTATGATTGTAGCCTGCCGTGCAATGATGGTCCAGCGATTATTTTTATAAAGCCAAATATTTGTAAACCGCCTGCTGACAGTCTTGCCCGCATTAACCTGGTGTCCCTGTGGTTTGATTCTTTCACCACCCATGACAATTGCTATATTGTCATTGAAAGTTATTTTCTCAATGTCCCTCTCAAAAGATAAATAATTGAGGTTGCCTGACCTGAGCTGTGCTTTTGTACCTTCTACGGTTCCAACCACATTCGCGGGTGTATTTACGATCATATTCGGCGACCACATTTTGTCAAACAGTACTGCCGAATCCCCTTTTAACACGGACTCTCTTTCAATGTTTTCTAATCGTCTTATTTCGGCTTCTCTTTGGTCCTGAGCAATTAAACTATTTGAAATGCATGTCAAAAACAAAGATGTAATCAGGAAACTAAAAAACTGTTTCATATCTTAAATTTTAAGGTTACGCCTTTTGTAAGCTTAATATAGCTGGTCGGTTTCCTAAGGTTGTCAACAACTTCTGTTTTTATTGCATGCTTTTATCAATGGCATATTCAACACCCCTTAATTCTGCCAGTCCTTTCAATCGCCCAATGGCAGAATAACCGGGATAGGTTTTCTTATTCAGATCATCCAGCATTTGATGGCCATGATCGGGGCGCATGGGGATTGAAATATTCCTTCGACGTTGTATCTGCAATACTTCTTTAATCACTTCGTACAGATTTGTATCTCCTGCCAGGTGATCTGCTTCATAAAAATTACCTGCTGCATCCCGCTTGGTATTGCGCAGGTGCAGAAAGTGTACCTGGTCACCAAAGCGTTTCAACATTTTCACAATATCATTATCGGCCCTGGCACCAAATGAACCGGTGCAAAAACACAATCCGTTGGCAGGTGATGGCGCCGCATTAATAATATCAGCAGCATCCTGTTCAGTGCTCACAATTCTTGGCAATCCTAAAATAGCATACGGCGGATCATCGGGATGTATCGCCATCTTTAAGCCGCATTCTTCTGCCACCGGAATTACCTGCTGCAGGAAATAAAATAAATGCTTTTTGAGTTGGGCGGCATCAATGGCCGAATAGGTTTTTAATGCAGCTAAAATTTGTTCCGGTGTAAATGCTTCTTCGCTACCCGGCAAACCGAGCATGGTATTATTGAATATTTTTCCCTTCTCTTCTTCTGTCATTGCAGCATACCTCGCTTTGGCGTCTTCTATTTCTGCATCGCTATAATCATTTTCTGCTCCCGGTCTTTTCAGCATAAACAGGTCAAATGCTACAAATGCCAGGCGTTCAAAGTACAAAGCCTTGCTTCCGTCCTCCATGGTATAGGATACATCCGTACGCATCCAGTCAAGGATCGGCATAAAATTATAGGTCACTACTTTTAAACCACAGGCGGCAACATTACGTAAACTCTGTTTATAATTTTCAATATGCAGCGGGTAATTACCGTTTTGCTTTTTGATGTCTTCACTTACCGGCAGGCTTTCAATTACAGTCCAGCTCATGCCAACATCTTCAATCATGCGTTTCCGTTTCCTGATCTCTTCTATTGTCCATAAATCGCCCACAGGAATATGATGTAGTGCGGTAACAACCCCGGCACATCCTGCCTGCCGGATATCATTCAAACTAACCGGGTCATTTGGCCCGAACCAGCGCATTGTTTGATGCATCAACATAACTAATCAGGTTTGATTTTATTTAATATTGAACTGTTTATAAATTCCCCGGGCGCTAAAATATTAATGATTGCTAAATTTTAGAATAAAAATCTTTTCGCTTACCAACTATGAAATCATCCGATGGCTTTATGAGATTGTCATCGATGTAAGATACAAAACAGGCATTCGTTTAAGCACTTTATCATTCCAGCTAATACCGGTCATGAGTGAATGATCAATGGTCATTAATTCACAATTCAACATTGACCATTCACGATTAATATCCCGCTATTTGTACTGATACAGTCTCACCTGTTGTATTCCAAAATCCTTCCCGGCAATCCTGATATGCCTGCCCTGGTGGTCCTGGTCACCATTCATTCGCCGGCCAGGTTTCCATTTTCCATTTACATATTGGCCTTCATCCGCCTGCAAAATACCAACCGATTTATTAACTCCTGATGCCAATGAAAATGTAACAACTATGCCGGTTCCTGCAATGATGAATTCATCATTTCCGGTTTGAATAATTATTCCTCCACTTTCCGGCCAACCTGCTTTTTTAGCACCCGGCGACCAGCCCAATGTGTATTCATGCATCACAGTCAATTTGTAATTACCCATTATGATTTCCTGTTTCTGAATGGTGGAATCTAATAATACTCCTTCAATATTGTTGGTAGCCTGGTGTTGTAAAATAACCGGTAATAATTGATTGAGTATATCATAGCTTTTTGAAATTGGCAGTCCCAGCGGATAATCAGCAGAATCAGTAGATTCAATTGAAAATGGCGAAAAGCCCATTGCTTTGTAATGCCCGATTGCATAGAAAACTTTTGCTTCATTGCCCGGTTCAAATCTTATCTCCGGGATAAAGAAGGGATTGTTGTTCCGTACATACAGGTCGCAATATTTCCTAAAATAAGGATTATAAAAATCCGGTGATAAAAAATCGATTCGTGGTGCACCTGCCTGCCAGATATCCATTAAATGAGGCAAAGGCCCCGCACTTGGATATTTACCCGGATCGACATTCCGGTAATTTAATGCCGCATTTACAAACATGGGGATATCATATACTTTCTTCCCGGCATCGGCCATTTCATTAGAGTATTTGGCATACTGCCATGCCTGGAATATTTCATCTGTTGCCAATCCTTTGCCAAATAGGTCTTCCCAGTTGCCATTGGTAGCAAAACCATTTTTCTCCCATACGGTAAAAAATTCGGGAACCAGTTTCTCTTTATTCGTCTTCAGATAATTAATTAGTTCGGCAGGAACCCTGCTATTAAATGCACGGTTAGCGGCATCCGTGTATTCCCTTGCTTCAGTAAGCATACCAATTTCGTTTTCCACCTGTATCATGATAACCGTATTCAAATCAGCATCAACAGTTCGAATATGTTTCATTAAAGCAGTAAAGGCATTCACATCTGCTTTTAAATTGTCCTTATTCAAAGCAGACAATATCTCCAACCCATTTCCTTTGCTATCTTTCGCCCGCTCAAATTTTTGCTGATTGGTTTTTATCCATGCAGGCGTATAACAACTCATGCTATTCTTCCAGGCACCAAACCATAATAGCACCAGTTTTAAATCATTTTTTCTTGCACCAGCAATCATGCTGTCAACCAGGGTAAAGTCAAATTGCCCTTCAGCAGGCTCCATCAATTCCCAGTACACAGGTGCCAGTACGGTGTTAAGATGCATCGACCGGAGTTTTGCCCAGATAGGTCGCATATAATCCAAATTGGAAGTGCTTGAATTGCCCAATTCGCCACCTAGAACCAGGAAAGGTTTTTCATCTACATATAGCCGGGTGTTTCCATTTGTGCTAACCAACCTGGGCAATTCATGATTGCCCTGGCCGAATGAAAATGTAAAACAACCGATCAGTATAAAAAAAAACAATGGCGACTTTATCCGGGTGTTCATTTTATTAAAATTTTTATCCGTTGTGTTTTAATCACCCTTTCAGGCGGCGTAAATTTATACCTGCCTGAAAAGTTAACCAGCTTTGACTGAATTATCTAAAAATTACCAATTGTATTATTGGCGCTTTTATGCATCCGATACTGCCGCATACGACTGCTTTTTGGAAAAACCGGTGTTATAATAAAAGCAGCAATTCCCATCCTCTCCTGTATATCCCGTTGCTATTACCTGTCACTTCTCAAATGTAGGAACTTTTCCTTATGCTGTAACCGATTGCATTTTTTTTGAAAAAAAAGATACCTTTATTTGTGTTACATAAAAACATGGTAGACAAAAAGGATATCACAATTTACGATATAGCGAGGCATCTCAATATATCCGCTGCCACGGTTAGCCGTGGTCTCCAAAACAATCCGGCCATCAATAAGAACACCCGGAAAAAAATTACGGAAGCGGCCCTGGCGCTGGGGTACCGCTCCAATACTTTTGCAAGCAGCCTGCGAAGCAAGAAAACGCATACGCTTGGTGTCATTGTTCCCAGGCTGAACAGTTATTTTGTAGCCAGTGTATTATCCGGTATGGAAGATGTAGCCAATAAAGAAGGCTATAACCTCATCATCACCCAGTCGCTGGAAAAGGCCGATAAAGAAGTGGCGAATGCTCACACCATGTTCAACAAAAGGGTAGATGGGTTGCTGGTTTCACTGGCTTACGACTCGGAAAACATTGATCACCTGAAACCTTTTTTTCTTAAAAACATACCAGTCGTTTTTTTTGACCGTACCCATCCGCACAGTGATTGTACCTGTATAATCATAGATAATTACAGGGCAGCCTACGACGTAACTAAACATTTGCTGGATAATGGCTTTCGGCGAATCATGCACCTTGCCGGCTACAAAATACGCAATGTATATGCCGACAGGCTCCGGGGTTATAAGGATGCACTGGAGGACGCTAAAATACCTTTTGACGAAAAGCTCATTTATACCAGTAACCTGAGTGAAGCGGCCGGTATGGCCGCCGCCGAACACATACTGAACATGGATAAGGACAGCAGACCGGACGCTGTATTTGCCGCTAATGACACGGCTGCCGTTCATTGCATGATACGGTTGAAGGCCGCTGGAATTCAAATTCCGGGCGATATCGGGTTTGCAGGCTTTAATAATGACCCCATCAGCAAAGTAGTGGAACCAAACCTTACTACCGTCAACTATTCCGGATACCATATTGGTGAAACGGCGGTAATGAATCTTATCAATCATCTGAATGGTGTTTCCAGCACCAAAACCACCAATACCATTATATTAAGATCCGACCTGGTTATCCGGGAGTCCTCTTTAAAAAAGAAATCAACATAATTAAAAAAAAATTACGAGTTTTATGTAACCGATTGCAACATGAAGTTAAAAAAAGAAGTAACCATCTGCGATATTGCTACAAAGCTGGCAATATCATCCGCAACTGTAAGCCGTGGTCTGCAGTACATCCTGCAATTAATAAAAACACCCGATTTATACTCCAATAAACAGTAAATATGAAAAAATATTCTTTCCTGGCAATCCTGTTATTCCTGTCTGTTGTGAAAGTTACTGCAGAAGATGGGTATGATTGCTGGCTAAGGTATAAACCGGTAGATAATGCCCGTTTGTTGCTAACTTATAAAAAAGCTATTACCTGTTTGCAGGTTAGTGGTAACAGCCCTACTATACAGGCTGCCGCTAAAGAAATACAGGAAGGATTAAAGGGACTGTTGGGCAATACCATCCCGGCCATTTCCACCATCAATAAAAACGGAACAGTAATAATCGGTAATGCTTCCAACCTGGGCCAAATGGTCGCCGCATTCAAATCCGATTTGGCAAAAGCGGGTACCGAAGGATATATCATTGTTTCTACAATCATCGGCGGAAAAAATTGTACCGTCATCACTGCCAATACCGACATTGGAGTATTGTATGGCTCATTTCATTTTCTCCGCCTGCTGCAGACACAACAACCGATTTCTTCACTGCAAATTGTTTCAGCGCCCCGTTTAAAACTAAGATTGCTGAACCACTGGGATAACCTTAACCGAACGGTTGAAAGGGGGTATGCAGGTTTCTCTATCTGGAACTGGCACACTTTACCAGGCTATATTGATCAACGCTATGTTGACTATGCAAGGGCAAACGCTTCCATCGGTATCAATGGCAGCGTATTAACCAATGTAAATGCCAATGCCATCGTGCTTACCCCGGCATATCTCGAAAAAGTAAAAGCACTGGCAGATGTGTTTCGTCCATACGGTATCAAAGTTTACCTGACCGCAAGATTTAGCGCACCGCTGGAAATAGGTGGATTAAAGACAGCTGACCCGCTGGATCCTGCAGTACAAAAATGGTGGACAAACAAAATAAATGAAATCTATACACTCATACCTGACTTTGGCGGCCTGCTGGTAAAAGCCAATAGTGAAGGACAGCCGGGCCCCCAAAACTATGGAAGATCACATGCGGATGGCGCAAATATGCTCGCTGATGCATTGGCACCCCATAATGGAATTGTAATGTGGCGGGCATTTGTATACAGCAGCGAAATTCCGGATGATCGGCATAAACAGGCATATAACGAGTTTGTACTGCTGGATGGAAAATTCAGAAAAAATGTATTAGTCCAGGTGAAGAATGGAGCCATCGATTTTATGCCGAGAGAGCCTTTTCATCCCCTCTTCGGCGCCATGCCAAAAACCCCGATAATGATGGAATTCCAGCTAACACAGGAATACCTCGGACAAGGTACTCACCTCGTTTACCTGGCACCGCTATTTAAGGAATGCCTCGACGGTGATACCTGGAGCAATGGCAAGGGGAGTACCGTGGCGAAAGTAATTGACGGCAGTTTGGATAATCATTCATTGACCGGTATGGCCGGTGTTTCCAACATTGGCAATGATATTGACTGGACCGGTCATCCCTTTGCCCAGGCCAACTGGTACGCATTGGGGAGACTGAGCTGGGATTACAATTTTTCATCGGATCAGATTGCGGAGGAATGGTTGCGTATGACCTTCAGTAATGATGCAATATTTGTAAGGGTTATCAAAAGAATGATGCTTTCTTCAAGAGAAATACTCGTGAGCTATATGAACCCGCTTGGTCTGCATCATATCATGGCTACCGGTCATCATTACGGTCCGGGCCCCTGGGTGAATAATTTACAAAGAGCAGAATGGAACCCGGTGTATTATCACAAAGCAGGACCAGCCGGTATTGGATTCGATCGAACGGCAACAGGAAGCAATGCATTGTCGCAATATCATCCGGGTGCAAGAAAACAATGGGAAGATCTTTCCACCTGTGATGAGCGATACCTTCTTTGGTTTCACCATGTGGGATGGAACCACACCATGAAAAGCGGAAGAACTTTATGGAATGAACTGTGCTACCAATATCACCATGGAGTTGACAGTGCCAGGTGGATGCAGCAATTATGGGTAAAACAAAAAACCAAACTGGATGAACAGCGGTTTAAACAGGTAAGCTTGTTGCTCGGCATCCAGGAAAAAGAAGCAGTATGGTGGCGCAATGCCTGCCTGCTGTATTTTCAAACCTTTTCAAAAAAACCGTTTCCCGGAGAATATGAAATACCGGATCAGACATTGGAATATTATAAAGGGTTGAAGTTTCCTTTGGCGCCCGGGAATTAAGAAGCCCAGCCCCCCTGCCCCCCGAAGGGGGGTTCTTGGAGTAAGATGAAGGAAATGATTTTATTTATGGTGGAAGTGATCATTTAAAATATTTTAAGACACGTTGATCTGCTACCCGTTTTTGAATAAAAAAAGCAAACAGATTTTTATTAATAAAAAACATATCAATTATGGATTCGAAAACTATTTCTTCAGGAGATAAGGGCAAAGTCGCCATAGTAACCGGCGGCGGTTCGGGGCTTGGTTTTGCCATTGCTGAAAAGTTTATTCAAAACGGCATCCGCACAATCATTGTTGGCAGAGATGCCGTAAAACTCAATGATGCAAAAGAACGGCTGGGTGAAAATGCATTTGCCATTAGTTGCGATTTGAGTAACCTGGCATCCATCCCCGCATTTGTTGAAAAAGTGATTGGAGAGTTTGGGCAGATTGATATCCTCGTAAACAATGCTGGCATTAATATGAAAAAGGAGTTTACAGAAGTTACGGATGAGGAATTTCAATCGATCATCACCACCAATGTATGTTCGGTATTTTCAATGAGCCGTGAAGTAGTAAAATATATGCTTGCTAAAGGATCAGGCAATATCATCAATATCAGTTCCATGGCTGCTCAATACGGCTTACCAAAAGTAATTGCTTACAGCGCCAGTAAAACAGCCATTGATGGCATGACAAGAGCAATGGCAGTTGAATTATCCCCCAAAGGAATACGGGTAAATGCAATCGCCCCCGGCTTTATTTATTCAGCAATGACTGATAAGGCATTGAACAGTGACCCGGAGCGTAAAGCAAAAGTATTTGGAAGAACTCCCATGGGGCGGATGGGAGAGGCTGCTGATATAGGAGAAGCCGCTTACTACCTGGCCAGCGATGCTTCCAAATATGTTACTGGTATTATTCTACCGGTAGATGGTGGAAATAGTATTGGGTTTTAGAAGAGGGATGCTGGATGCTGGATGCTGGATACTGGATACTGGATACTCGATGCTGGATAACGGATACCGGATGCTGGACAAATGGCTGGCCCATCCCGGACAGAACAAATTATCCTTTATTGTTTGATCGGAATTTTAAACCGAAACCCGCTTTTGATGCCGTCATTGCTCTAAAAAATAATTAAATCTAAACCACCATAATATGATTGCAAGCCCGCAAAAATTATCAGTAAAAGAAAAAATTGGATACAGCCTGGGAGACCTTGCCGCCAACCTCGTATTTCAAACCCTAATGACTTACCTGGCCTATTTTTATACAGACATTTATGGACTTCAACCCAATCATGCTTCCGCAGTTATGCTAACAGTGGGGCTTATTGCAGCTTTTGGTTTTAACCCGATTATTGGAGCCATTGCTGATCGTACCATTTCGAGGTGGGGCAAATTCAGGCCATGGATATTATGGACGGCCGTTCCGCTGGGTGTAATCGCATTGCTGGCTTTTAGTACCCCTAATTTTAGCTACCAGGGAAAAGTGATTTACGCGGTGGTTACCTACACGCTATTATTGTTATTATACGCCGCCAACAACTTACCCTACTCTGCTTTAAGTGGTGTTATTACCGGTGATATGAAAGAACGCAACAGTTTATCTGCTTATCGTTTTGTGGCGGTAATGTTTGCACAGTTTTTTGTACAGGTTTTTATGCTGCCCATCATTGAAACGGTAGGTGGTGGCGATAAAGCCATCGGTATCGAAAAAGTAATGACCTGGCTGGCCATCATCGGAACCCTCATGTTATTGATTACATTTTTTACCACCAGGGAACGCATCGTACCCAAGCCCGAACAAAAATCAAGTTTAAAGGAAGACCTGGGCGATCTGTTTAAAAACAGGCCATGGGTGATCATGCTGCTGCTTACCACGCTGGTGTTTATTACGCTTGCAATGAAAGGAGGCTCTTATGTTTACTATTTTAAAAATTATGTAGACAAAGAAAGATTAACCGATTTTATCAATCCAATTCTTCATTTTCTGTCGGGCATTGGCGTAAACTTTTTTGGAGAAGATCCGGTGTCTGCGGGCTTTGGTTTATTCAATGCAGGTGGCATCATTTTCATGATCGTAGGTATTACCTTATCAAAAAGGCTGGCGGATAAATATGGCAAAAGAGATGTATTTGGGGTTGCATTGTTTATCTCCACCCTGTTCATTATGTTGTTTTATTTCTTTCCTCCAAAATCGGTGGAATTAATATTTGCATCACAAATTTTGCATGGCTTCTTTTATGGTATTACAATTCCATTGCTATGGGCAATGATTGCAGATGTGGCCGATTATTCTGAATGGAAAAACAATCGTCGTGCTACAGCCATCATTTTTTCGGCAATGATGGTGGGCCTAAAAGGTGGACTGAGTATTGGTAGTGCACTGTTAACATGGATTTTAGGATTGTTCGATTATTTACCCAATAGTGATGCAGTACAAACCGCCTCTGCCATAAATGGTACTAAAATGCTCGTCAGTATTTTTCCGGCTATTCCTTTTTTACTGGGTATTGTATTACTGTTTTTTTATAAAATAAATAAACAAACAGAAGTACAGATAGAAAGCGACTTAAAACAAAGAAGATAAGGCCCCCTAACCCCCGAAGGGGGAATTGGGAGACCCTGAAATTTTAAGTTTACTATGAATAGCCAGGGATGATCAAACAATATTAAATAATATAAAAAGCGCCCCCGTAGGGGAAAGAGGTTTATGCCAGAAGATAAAATTGACCAAATCGATTTTGACGATTTAAACAAGCGTGCCATTTCACAGCCGCTCGTCACACACATTTACACCGCTGATCCATCAGCACATTTGTTCAACGGAAAAATTTATATCTATCCCTCACACGATATCGATGCCGGTGATGCATTCGACGATTTGGGAAGCCATTTTGCCATGGAAGATTATCATATAATTTCCCTGGATACACCGCAAAGCGAAGCGGTGGATAATGGCCTGGCATTGCATGTGAAGGATGTGCCGTGGGCCGATAAACAAATGTGGGCGCCTGATGCAGCAGAAAAAGACGGTACTTATTATTTGTATTTCCCTGCAAAGGCACACGATGGTATCTTCCGCATCGGCGTGGCTACCAGCCCTTCACCGGTGGGACCTTTTGTACCTCAGCCCGAAGCAATGAAAGGAAGTTTTTCTATTGATCCTGCCGTGTTTAAAGATGAGGATAATAGTTATTATATGTACTTTGGTGGCATCTGGGGTGGCCAGTTGCAACGCTGGCAAACAGGTGCTTTTAACAGCGAACAGCCCGACAGCCCTTTTGCTTTTTTGCCCGAAGATAATGAACCGGCTTTGTGTGGTAAAGTCGCCAGGCTTACCGACGATTTACTGGAGTTTGGGGAAGCACCAAAAGATGTTGTCATACTGGATGAAAAGGGTAACCCATTATTAAACGGCGATAAAGACCGCCGGTTTTTTGAGGCCTCCTGGTTGCACAAATACAACGGCAAATATTATTTCTCCTACTCCACCGGTGATACCCATTATTTATGCTACGCCATGGGTGATAATCCTTACGGGCCGTTTACCTATGCCGGAAGGATTTTAGAACCCGTTGTTGGATGGACATCCCATCACTCCATTTGTGCTTTTGAAGGTAAGTGGTATTTATTTTATCATGACAGCAGTTTGAGTAAAGGTGTTACACATTTGCGAAGCGTGAAAATGACAGAAATTGAATATGACGAAAATGGAAAAATTAAAACGATTTTTCCCTATAAATAAATTCAGTGTAAAGAGTGAAGATTCATTATGACAATGCAAACTATCATAACGAGTCTGGCATATTGACAATTTTATTCTGTTACATAAACAAAGAATTTTCAAGTCCCAGAGGGACGTGATATCGGTAGACCAAAATGTGGTGGATGATTAAAGTCCCGTAGGGACGTGATAAGATTTTTAGTTCTATCCAATTACCTAACAGGACGAAATGCGGAACCAGCGAAATAGACTTTTAAAGTAATTGTTACAAAAATGAAAGTGTCATAACACTGGTATTATTTGCTGGTTTCAAAAAGGCTGAACATACTACGCTATGGTAAAATATCTGCAGGGCACACACCACTGCTTTAAAAACAAAGCTGGCATTATTTTAAAAAACATACTATGAAATTATTTTTATCAATTGGCTTACTGATTGGTACCTTGTTTACCAATGCACAGGATTACAAAGCTTACCCCATGTGGAATTACAAGCTCCCCTTTGAACAAAGGGTAAATGATGTTGTAAGCCGCCTCACTCTGGAAGAGAAAGTTTATCAAATGCTAAATGCAACCCCGGCCATTACCCGCTTAGGCATACCCGCCTATGAATGGTGGAACGAAACATTACACGGTGTGGCAAGAACACCTTTTAAAGTAACTTCCTACCCGCAGGCCATCGCAATGGCGGCTACCTGGGACAGTAGCTCATTATATAAAATGGCTGATTATTCAGCTATGGAGGGCAGGGCGATATATAATAAAGCAATTGAGCTGGGCAAAACAAAGGACCGATATTTAGGCCTTACCTACTGGACACCCAATATCAATATTTTCCGTGACCCACGATGGGGCCGCGGACAGGAAACCTATGGTGAAGATCCTTTTCTTACCGCCATGCTTGCACGTGCATTTGTAAGAGGCCTGCAGGGAGAAGATCCGAAGTATTTAAAAGCAGCAGCCTGTGCCAAACATTTTGCGGTACACAGCGGACCAGAACCAAGCAGGCATGTAGATAATTTCAATCCAACTGCATACGATTTATGGGATACCTATTTGCCCGCATTTAAAGAATTAATTACAAAGGCAAATGTTGCCGGTGTAATGTGTGCCTATAATGCGGTGGATAAACAGCCATGCTGCGCCAATGATTTACTGATGAATGATATATTGCGCAGGCAATGGAAATTTAATGGCTATGTTACCAGCGACTGCTGGGCCATTGATGATTTTTTCAAGTACCACAAAACACATAAAGATTCTGTAACAGCAGCCGTAGATGCAGTGATGCATGGTACCGATATTGAATGTGGCACTTCCGTTTATTATACCTTATTGAATGGAGTAAAAAGCGGTTTGATCAAAGAAGAACAGATCGACATTTCAGTAAAAAGATTATTCACCATCCGGTATCGCCTGGGAATGTTCGATCCTCCGTCCATGGTAAAATATATGAATGCACCTGCATCACTATTGGAAGCGCCCGCACATACAGCACATGCATTAAAGATGGCACAACAATCCATTGTATTATTAAAGAACGAAAACAACATTTTACCCATAAAGAAAACAATAAAAAAAATTGCCATAGTTGGGCCTAATGCTGACAATCGTGTAGCGGTGCTTGGAAATTATAATGGCATCCCTTCTCAAATTATAACTGTGCTCGATGGTATCAAAGCAAAGCTTGGCGGCAACGTGGAACTAATGTACGAAAGAGGTACAACGTTGATCAATGATACCTTGCTGGTATATGCTAATATGAGCAACCAGTTTAGCTGGGATGGAAAGCAGGGATTTAAAGCAGAATATTTCAATAACCCGCAATTAAAAGATGAACCGGTAATAACAAAAACTGAAAACAATATTGATCATTTCTGGCAGGAAGGTGAAACACTTGCCGGCAATATGATGGCCACAAATTTTTCAGCAAGGTATACCACCAATTATACAGCCGCCGCAAACGGTACTATCACATTTGAAGTAGATGGCGATGATGGTTACAAATTAAATATCAACGGTAGGGATGTGATCAATACCTGGCTGCGCAACCGCATGGGTGCAAGAACCTACAAACTGAAGACCCAAAAAGACTCTGTATATAAAATGGTATTGGAATACTGGCAGGGTGCAGGTAAAGCAAACATCCGGTTAAGAGCCGGAAATTTCGAACAAACCAATTTTGCCGCATTGGCCAATCGGGTGAAAGATGCAGATGTTATTTTATTTGTTGGCGGTATTTCACCACAACTGGAAGGTGAAGAAATGCCGGTGAATGCACCGGGTTTTAACGGCGGCGACAGAACAACGATTCTTTTGCCAACCGTGCAAACGGAAATGATGAAGGCATTGAATGCAACCGGCAAACCGGTTGTATTTGTAATGATGACCGGGAGCGCCCTGGCCATTCCCTGGGAGGATAAAAATATACCTGCCATTGTAAATGCCTGGTATGGCGGGCAAAGTGCAGGTACTGCTGTTGCGGATGTATTGTTTGGAGATTATAATCCTGCCGGCAGATTGCCCGTTACATTTTATAAAAGCGATGCAGACTTACCCGGTTTTAGCGATTACAGTATGAAAGGAAGAACTTACCGGTATTTTAATGGCGAAGCATTGTATCCTTTTGGTTATGGATTAAGCTATACTTCCTTTAAATATGATTTACTAAAAGCACCGGTATCCGTTGCCAAAGGAAAGAATACCATCGTAACTGTAAGTGTAACCAATACCGGCAAAATGAATGGAGAGGAAGTAGTACAGCTATATGTATCCAATCTAAACAAAACCATTCATGCACCCAACAAAGCACTCAAAGGTTTTAAGCGCATTGCACTAAAGGCAGGAGAAACCAAAACAGTTAGTTTTAAACTAACCGCTGAAGATCTGTCGCTGGTAAATGAAGCCGGGAAAATGTACCAGCCCAAAGGCAACATGATGATCAGTGTGGGTGGTGGGCAGCCAAATGTAAAGAACATAACAACCAGCAATGTTTTGTCTAAAATGATCAACGTTTTGTAATGAAAAACATACTGTTAACGCTGCTTGTTATAAATGTACTTTCAGCAAATGCACAACATTACCCACCGGTAACAATACCCGGCTCTGAAATAAGAAAAATCAGTTCCTCCATTGTTGGCGGACAGGAATATGAACTGCAAATTTTATTGCCGGCTGGATATGAAGGAAGCAACAAAAAATACCCGGTGATTTACCTGATGGATTCGCAATGGGATTTCCGGGTTGTAAAATCCATCTATGGCCAGCAATATTTTGATGGCTTTATTCCTGAACTGATTGTGGTGGGTATTACCTGGGGCGGCGTTCATCCCAACCCGGATAGCCTGCGGGCAAGAGACTATACCCCCAGCAATGAAGCAAGATTATTACAAAGCGGTGGCGCCGATAAATTCCTGGATTTTATACAAACGGAACTATTTCCATTCATGGAAAAAAATTACCGGGTAAACGAAGACAGAACATTGATGGGCTGTTCGCTCGGCGGACTATTTACGCTGTATACATTATTTACCCATACCGATATGTTTACCGGGTATGCAGCGGCAAGCCCCGCTGTTGGATGGAACAATGAGGTATTGTATCAATATGAAAAAACATTTGCGGATCAAAAATTGAACAAACCGGTAAGGGTGTATATGACGGTGGGCGATGTGGAAAGAGGCCGGCCCGTTTTTGAAAAAATGGCCAACAAAATGCTTGGCCGTAATTACGCCAATGTTACACAACGTTCCAAAGTATTAGAAAATACCGGCCACTCAGGAACAAAAAGTGAAACCTACTCAAGAGGCTTGCAATATGTGTTTGAAAGAAATCAATTAAAGCTCAGGGATGCGGTGTTGAATAAATATGTTGGCACCTATCAATTTACCAATGGCAATACAATTGAAATTAAAAATGAAGGCCACCAGTTATACTGCTATTTGTCCCCGCAAAATAAAGTGGTACTTTATGCAAATACTGAAAACCATTTTTATGCAACGCATGAATTTTTCAACATTTATTTTAAGGAAAACAATGGCCATGTAGAGGGTCTTGATTGGGTACGATATGGAAATTCACAATTCGCAAAAAAATAATTCAATGAAAAAATTACCAGGCCATATTTTAACGGTTGTATCATTACTAATTGCAACAAATACTTTCGCACAAATCAGGCTTCCACAGATTGTAAGAGACAGCATGGTGCTACAGCGGGATGCAGAAATCAATGTATGGGGATGGGCTTCAAAAGATGAAAGCGTGACTGTTTCTTTCAATAAAAAAACTTTTAAAACAAAGGCCAATGCAGATGGTAAATGGAAAATCGTTCTTGCTGCAATGATGGCCGGTGGCCCTTATACCATGACTATCTCCGGCAGGAACAAGATTGTATTGAAAGATATACTGATCGGGGATGTATGGTTTTGCAGTGGCCAGTCAAATATGGTGCACCAACTGAATATTCACGATGTGACGTATGCTGATGAAATAGCCAATGCAAACTTCCCCGAAATAAGACAATTCCTCATTCCTACACTCACCAGCCTGGAAGGGCCAAAAGATAATTTACCGACCGGCTTTTGGAAACCTGCTGTTGGGGAAGCGGTAAGGCCTTTTTCTGCGGTCGCTTATTTCTTTGCAAAGAAGCTCTATGAAAAGTATCATGTGCCCATCGGCATCATCAATGCAAGTGTGGGAGGAACGCCCATTGAAGCATGGACCAGTGAAGAAGGGTTAAAAGATTTTCCCGCACTCATCAATACAATTAAAAAAAATAAAGACACTGCATACATCAATGGTTTTGCAAGACGAAGCTTTTCTGCAAATGCAAACAGGCAACCCACGCCGCCGAAGGATAAGGGCTTAACAACATCTCCGGCATGGTACGCTAACAACTATGTGCCTAAAGGATGGAAGCAAATTGCAGTGCCCGGTTATTGGGAAGACCAGGGAATTAAAGACCTGGATGGCGTTGTTTGGTACAGAAAAGAAATTGATGTGCCTGCATCGATGGTGGGTAAACCTGCAAAAGTTTTTCTTGGCAGAATTGTGGATGCGGATGTTCTATACATCAATGGAAAACAGGTAGGCAATACCAGCTATATGTACCCGCAGAGAAGATATCCGGTGCCCGCAGATGTATTGAAAGCCGGAAAAAATATAGTAGTGGTGAAAGTGACCAACAACTCTGGCAAAGGAGGTTTTGTTACCGACAAACCATATTGTTTATTTGCAGGAAACGACACGATCGACCTTAAAGGTTATTGGCTGTACAAAGTGGGAGAAGTATTTGTACCGGGAGCAGGAGGCTTTGGCGGGGGAGGCATCAATGCACAAAATCAACCGGCTGCTTTATACAATGCGATGGTAGCGCCTGTAATAAATTTTACCATTAAAGGAGTGTTGTGGTACCAGGGCGAAAGTAACGCAGGCAGGGCCGCAGATTATGCCAAATTTCAACCAGCGCAAATCATGGATTGGCGCAATAAATGGCGACAAGGCGATATTCCTTTTTTGTATGTGCAGCTCCCCAATTTTATGGAGGCAAATTATCTTCCTTCAGAAAGCCAATGGGCTGAGTTAAGAGAAGCGCAGTTAAAATCTTTGTCGGTTCCCAATACCGGGATGGCAGTTGCCATTGACCTGGGCGAATGGAACGACATACATCCCGACAATAAAAAAGACGTGGGTGACCGGCTGGCGCTGATCGCTGAGAAAATAGCTTACGAAGCGGATATTGTTTATTCAGGCCCCATTTATCAATCAGCAACCATTGATGGAAATAAGATCACCATTTCATTTACAAATACCGGCCCGGGCCTAGTAGCAAACGATGGAGAAGAGTTAAGCGAATTTTCCATTGCAGGAGCTGATAAAAAGTTTGTTTGGGCCAAAGCAAGAATTGCAGGCGATAAAATAATTGTTACAAGCGATGCGGTAGCAAATCCACTTTATGTAAGATATGCCTGGGCGGATAATCCGGTTAATCCAAATCTTTATAACAAAGAGGGCCTGCCTGCTGCTCCGTTTAGAACCGATAAATAACTGTACATGAAAAATGTTGCTTACCTTATCCTGTTAAACACATTTGCGAAATACAACAGGAACAAAAGCAAGTGGCTATAGAGACACACCATTAAAAGTAGCTTACTAGTAACAGGAAGATAAAATGGGTTAAAAATATTCTTCATTATAACCAACAATTACGCATGAAAAAATTACTGATTTTTTTAGCTGCATTCAATGCATCTTCTTTGATGGCACAGCTAAAGGATTCGCTGCCACCGCATGTTTATGAATGGAGTTCACTGGCTGTTAATAAAGAAGAAACCCGTTTAAGAAGACCCGTGATGGAAGGAAGTACCACGGCCCTCTCGTTGTTTGAAGTGCACAGCACCACGCTTGAACCGGGCAAAGCACCTCATCCCCAGCATGTACATGACGACATGGATGAGTTAATGATTGTGAAAGAAGGCCAGGTGAAGATCACTATAAAAGGTGAGAGTAAAATTTTAGGGCCCGGCAGTGTTGCTTTTGCAATGGCAGGCGATGAACATGGTATTGAAAACACGGGCAACACCACCGCCACTTACCATGTATTCAAATACAAATCGAAGTTTGTCATGAATAAGGAAAGGGCAAAGCAAAACGGCGGCTCTTTTATGATCAACTGGAATGATGTGGCCGTGGAAAAAACAGATAAAGGAAAGAGAAGGGCTTTTTTTAATAAGCCCACCTCCCAATTGGAAAAGCTGGAGATGCATACCACCGCATTGAATGCAGGGCTTGATAGCCATGCACCACATGTGCATAAGGAAGAAGAAATCATATTGCTGTTAAAAGGAAATGTAACGATGTATATTGGTGGTACCCTTCATAAAGCTGCGGCTGGTGATATGGTATTTCTTCCTTCCGGTGTATCACATAACCTTACCAATACCGGCAATGAACAATGCGAATATTTTGCTTTCCAATGGCGCAATTAATCAACCAATAATATTTAGCACCTTATTTTATATTTTTAATGCAACCGGGTTATTCTTTGTAGGAACAGGCCGCGGCCTGTTCCTACCGGGTCCCATCAAATTTATCGCCTCATTTTTATTTTTTAAAATTTATCACCTTCGCAAATTTCTGCGCCTTCAATGCCAGTTCGGTGGCTAAAAAACAATGGGCCTGTGGCATGGCGGT